>CAMXTM010000019.1 GCA_947246775.1 uncultured Clostridium sp.
AACAAATTACAATGGGTTGGGGTACGGTTGGGGTAAAAAACACAAAAAATGGAAAATGAACAAAAAAAGAAAAGCCCTAGAACCATTACATTCTAAGGCTTTTTTGCAATTGCGGGGGCTGGATTTGAACCAACGACCTTCGGGTTATGAGCCCGACGAGCTACCGAACTGCTCCACCCCGCGTCAAAAATACTTTACTACAAAACATAGTATATCCCTATCTTTTCCATTTGTCAATAACACTTTTAAAATAAAACAATTATTTTTACATATTTTATCAGTTTTTTTAAAAAACACAGGTGAGACTGCCCACTTTACAAACGCAAGCAGGCAGCAGCACCTATATTATAAATGTACCTTCTTATTTAGTGACAGCCATGATGTCCATAACAACCGCTAGTATTAGAATTATTTACTGTAACACAAGAGCCATCACAATAGCCACTACTATGATTATAACCACAGTAAGTAACGCCATTATGAGCATGGCGACCTGTTTCAGCGCAGCCATCTACTGTACAAACAGCCGGACAAGTGTTAGTTACTTGTGTTTGTCTATGATGTCCATGTGCGAAAGCTGGCAGGGCAAGGCAAGCAGTTGACATAACAGTAATTGTTCCTACTGCCAGCAATTTTTTAATACGCATAAAAATACGCCTCCTTAATACTTCATACAAAACAATATTACAATATTATTATATCAAAATAAGATGATATTGTAAACAAGGATTGCATTGTATACAAAAAAATAAAATATTTTCACTATTGCAATTATTCATTAAAAAACATTAACTTCCGAACAACTCTTTTGCTTGTTTCATGCTTTCGATAATAGAAACGCCAAAAGGGCAACGTTTTTCGCAAGCACCGCAAGCAATACAATCTCCTGCTTTTGCGTCCAGTGCCATATAATGTTGATAAACAGTTTCTGGAATTTCTCCTTGTGCCTTTGCCAAATTTAAAAACTTCATAACAGATGCGACATCAATAGACTGAGGGCAAGGAGCGCAATGACCGCAATACATACAATGCCCTTGCCAGCTTATTTTTGTAAAACTAGCAAAAACAGAAGCATAATCTTTTTCTTCATCAGAAGCATATTCATACTGCAATGACTTTTTCAAATCGTCCATAGAGCGCACGCCAGAAAATACAGTTGAGACAGCAGGACGCGTCAATGCGTAGTGAATACATTGGCTTGGTGTCATTGCCTTTCCTGCTGGGGAATACTCTGACAACAAGTCACCGCCGCCAAACACTTTCATCACTGTAATACCTACCCCCAAGCGTTGGCAAGTTTCGTATAACTTTTCTCTATCAGGGTCTAAATTAAACAGTGGTTTTTGATAACTTTCTTCTGCCCACAGTTTTTCAACATCTTCATCAGCAGGCAGCAAATCATAGCAAGGATTGACGCTAAACATAAGCACTTCAATCAATCCGCTATTGACTGCTTCCAATGCTACAATAGGGTTATGGCTGCTCATACCAATATGTTTTATTTTGCCTTGCTTTTTGAGTTCTAAAGCATATTGCATAATTTCCCCTTTTGCGATTTGCTCCCATGTTTTTAGAGAATCTACATAGTGTATCATACCAATATCAATGTAGTCTGTATTGAGGTTTTTAAGCATGGTTTCAAAAGCTGTTTTTACTTCTTCTATGTTTCGTGTTGCCTTATATTGTCCATCTTGCCATATGGTACATAGATGTGCTTGCAAGATAAAATCTTTTCTTTTTTTGTGAATGACATTTCCAACACGCCTATGTAAATCAGGGTTAGGGCTGTATAAGTCCATGCAGTTTACTCCTTGCTCCAACGCAAGCGCAAACATTTCATTGGTAAAATCGTCATCTTTTTCGTTAAAGCCCTCACAGCCTAAGCCAATTTCGCTGACCTCTAGCCCTGTGTTGCCAAGTTTGCGATATTTCATAATCCTCTCCCTTTCTAAAATATTCAAAAGCAGGAAATCTTTTTTGATTTCCTGCTAGATATTATTTTAATTGTTCTATGTTTCCCTGTTGTATTGCTTCTATATTTTGGGCAATCCGTTCTTTTGTCCAATCCCACCATTTTATTTGAGTCAAATCAGCAATTACTTTTTCTGAAAAACGCTTTTTAATGGGTTTTGCTGGCACACCACCTACAATCGTATAAGCTGGTACATCGCTTGTGACAACTGCTCTTGCTGCTATGATTGCGCCATCTCCTATGGTAACGCCTGACAATATTACTGCTTCATAGCCAATCCAAACATCATTACCAATCACAATGTCACCTTTGTTATCCCATGCGTCTGCTACCTTTTTACTATCTAATCCCCACTGTTCATAAAAAAGAGGAAAGGGATAAGTAGACAGGGAGTGCATTGCATGATTAGCGCTATTAAACAAAAAACGTGCGCCACAAGCAATAGAACAAAATTTACCAATGATCAATTTATCATGGTTAACAGGATAGTGATACAATACATTATTTTTTTCAAATTGTACAGGGTCATGTACAAAATCATGATACATCGTATATTCCCCAACAATAATATTTGGGTTTGTAATGACATCTTTTAAGTAAATTGTCTGTTTATCTGCTGTACGAGGATAAATTTTTAAATCTGGAATAGTCATAAATGTCGTCCTTTCTATATTCAATTAACATTTTACTGTAACCATTCCAGTTAATACAATGCAGCGTTTCACCAAATCACTTCCTAAAACATTATCTTATAAAATTCGTGTAAATTCTTTCTTCTTTTTGAGGCAAGCCAAATTTTTCTTTACCAAGTGCAATACTATTAATTAAAAATGACATATTATCTGCTAATACGCGCATTGTTTGCAGCCCCTCTGCGTCTTGTTGTGCTTCTTGTACTGTATTGCCATGAACACTATTCCAATATTGGCTAGATGCAACAGGCATACCAGATATGGTAAAATATTTATTCAGTTCATCAAAAGTAGCAGATAGTCCGCCACGTCTTGCTGTTACAACGCTTGCGCCTACTTTCATTGTTTTATCAAAATGACTGCTATAAAACAGTCTATCTAAAAATGCGATCAATGTGGCATTTGCTGAGGCATAATAAACAGGGCTAGAAACCACAATACCATCTGCTTTTTCAAATTTTGGCGCAACTTCATTTACAATGTCATCAAAAGCGCATTTGCCATGTGTTGCACAGTAACCGCAGGCAGCACAGCCCCGAAGTGCTTGCTTTCCTACTTGTATTATCTCTGTATCAATTCCATTTTTTTGAAATACTTTTGCCATTTCGCTTAAAGCAGTAAAGCCAACACCCTCACTATGAGGACTTCCATTTATCAATAGTACATTCATATCTTTATTTCTCCTTTTTTATTTATTATTCTTATCATGCTTTTAGTTTCGTTGCAAAGTCTGACATTGCTTCTGATATTTTAATTTGCTGAGGACAGACTTTCTCGCAACTTCTACAGCCAATGCAGGCACTAGGGCGTTTTTCTTCTGGCATGGTACTAATGACCATTGGCGCAATAAAACCGCCGCCTGTAAAGCTATGCTCATTATAAAGTTCCAATATTTTTGGAATATCTAATTTTTGTGGACAGTGTGTTGTGCAGTAGTGGCAGGAAGTGCAAGGCAATTTGCCATTTAACATACCATCTGCAACAGCAAACAAGGCTTCTTTTTCTCTATCGGAAAGTGGTTTTTCTGTTTCAAAGGTTTTGATATTTTGTTGTACTTGCTCCAAACTAGACATACCAGAAAGTATCATCGTCACTTCTGGCAAGGTCTGCAAAAAGCGGAAAGCCCATTCTGTAGCACTTACATCTGGACGCAATGCCTTGAGTGGTTTGATTTGCTCATCAGAAAGATTAGAAAGTTTGCCGCCACGTAATGGTTCCATGACCCAAACAGGCAGATGATACTCTTTTAACAGCTCCATTTTTGATTTTGCATCTTGGAATGACCAGTCTATGTAATTGAGCTGTATTTGACAAAATTCCATATCTTTGCCGTATTTTTCTAAAAAGCGTTTCATGACATCGTAACTGCCATGTGCGGAAAAGCCTAAATGTTTAATGCGTCCATTTTGTTTTTGTTTTACAAGATATTCTTGTATTTTGTATTTTTCATCTAAATAAGCATCAATATTCATTTCACATACATTGTGTACTAAATAAAAATCAAAATAGTCTACTTTGCATTTTTCGAGCTGTTTTTCAAAAATTTGCTCTACCTTATCCATGTTGGAAAGGTCATACCCTGGAAATTTTGTAGCAAGATAGAATTTTTCACGAGGATATTTGCTTAAAATATTTCCAATCGCAATTTCTGAATTGCCATTGTGATAGCCCCATGCTGTGTCATAATAGTTGATACCATTTTGCATGGCATAGGCTACCATTTCAGCCGCTTTTTGTTCGTCAATTTCTGAAATATCTTTCCCAATCAGTGGCAAACGCATCGTACCCATGCCCAGCGCGGATAGCTTTAATTCCTTAAAATTTTTGTAAACCATTTCCTATTCCTCCTTTATCGGTTGTAAAATAAGATGGATTTTTTTCCATACATTACTATTATACAACTTAGAGTGAACTCTAAGTCAATGGTTTTCTATAAAAAAAGTAAAAAGACCTTGAGGGCGCTGCCCAGAGCAAAGAGTAACGCCTATCTTAATCAATACTAACGCTGATACCGCCTGCCCTTTCGTTTGGCTGCACAATGACAGACACTCTTGCATTTCCTCCCCACTCAAAGCTATAGGATTCTCCAGAAGTCTGCCCGATAAACGTTTTCCAATTGACGTCCATTTTAATATCAGGGTCACAATATCCCTGTCCCAGCCAACAAACGACTGCATCAGGGTCAACAGAAATCGTATTCCCTGTAAACACATTGCTTAATACAATCGGGTTGCCATCGACTAAAATAGCAACATAGGAATTTGCGCCCATTCCTGTCAAAGTTGAGGTAGCAAGTCCCTTTTGTGATACCACGCCCGAGCCAATAAATCGCACATCATATTTACACTCTGGCGTAAAGGCAAGGATATTTTCGGATTCTATGGAAAGCACTTCTCCCTTTTCCAACTGATATACTACAATGTGCTGCCCATGATTGGCATAATACGTGACGCTATCGCCGTTTAACATGACTTTCATAAGTGGTAAATTTTCTCCTGTGACTCTACGCATAATCGAACCCATCAATGCTTGTCCTCTACTTTGCTGAGGACCAAGCAACAACTTTTCAAATTTATAGTTTTTATAGCCTGCATTTTCTCCGCAGATAAAACAACCTGCTTTTGCTATCAAAGTTTCATTTCCTGTACAAGTTACTTTTAAGGTCAATTCGTTTACGGTTTCAAATTTTAACATATTTCCCCTCCTTACGCATTTATACTACTTCAACACCATAAAAGGCACACACACCTGCTAAATCCTTTGCAATGCCATTGCCGATTGCATTGACTTTCCACTTGCCATTATAAAAATAGACTTCTGCCATCATCATAGAAATAATACTTGTATCATAGTCTGTTATAGGAAAACTGACTAATTCACTTTGGTTTTGCTGCAATATTCTAACATAAGCGTCTTTTATCATGCCAAAATGTAAGCGGTTCTGTATTGCTTCGTTGATGGTTAGCACAAATACAATTTTTTTGACGGCACTGTGTAGTTTTGAAAAATCAATGCGAATTTTTTGCCTGTCAAGCGCTTGCTCTGTGGTTAGGACTGTACTTTTGTCTGGGCTTGTCGTCTGCCCATAAAATACAAACCAGTCGTCTCCTAATACTTTGTCATTTTCTCCCAGCAAAAACGCTGACGCATCAACATCACAACGCGTATCTTTTACATTCCAGCCAAAACATACCTCTATCTTGTCGCTGCTACCAATCGGCAATACCACTTTTTGCCCTTTTTGTATGCTTTTTTGTAGCTTGGGCATGGCTCTGTCAGTCGTAATGGTATTGCTCATGTTGCTGGGCTGTGCTGGCGTCCTGCTTTGGCTTTGATATAGAGTTTGGCTTGCATTTTGAGATGCACTTTGCTGTCTGTGTTGGCTCATCGCTTGCCTTTGATTGTTCATTTGATTGTTATAATTGTTGCGTGGCTGCATGACGCTTTTGATGTTGCTTTGATTTTTGACACTCTGTGCATCTGCTACATTAACAGATAATAATGTATTTTTGTTTTCCGCACCTTTTACTTTATTTTCTATCGTTATCATGCTATCCCTCCTCTCTTGAAAGACCTTTAATTGAAGAATTCTTAAGTTTTTTTAGAGTAATAATTGTTTCCATATATTTATTGTTGTTTAAAATAAATCTTATATATTCTATTAAATAATGAATTAAATAAAGCAGGGCAACAAGTCCTGCTTTATCTATTAATATGCAAATCCAGTATTTCTTTCATTAAGTGTTTCTGCATCCTCTCTTCTCATTAAATATATAGTTAATTTAACTACAAAAAGATAATAGCCTATTTGATTTAACGATGCTATCCTATGTATTTTTCCATTTTTGATTCCATTCATAATCAGGTTTTTGCTAAATGTGTTCATTATTTCAAAATCAACAAACTTATCTATTAGCTTTCCATCTGAAATATACATATAATCAATTACTTTATTTTTTTTAAGCTCTACTAAATTTCCCTCATAAATTTCTAAAGGCATTACTGGAACTAAAACTAATTTATTCTTCTGGTCAATATGACAGGAAGTTGATAATACTAAAGCCTCTAAATCAAATTTTTTCTGTTCTCCATTTTCATCGAAATAATAAAATGGAACTTCTGAGATAATATCCCCTTGAGATAATTCTAAAAGAGGTTTTAAAGTTAAATATTTAATTTGTTCTCCATTTTTTTCAAATTGTGCAATTGCCTCTTGTATACCTTCTTTTGTTTCCATAGGAACAGAGGGTAAAATGCTATCCACAAATTCAATAAATTCTTTTATTAACATATATCGAAAAAATTCACCCCTGTATCTTTTGAAATCTTTTTAATATAATTATTTATGCTTGCCTGTTCTTCTGGTGTTGCATCACGCATTTCTCCAAATAGTTCATTTGCTATTTTTTCCAATCTTGTTGATGAATTTGTTTTATATATATTATTAACATCAATTTTAAATGGATTTGTTAAATATTTATCATCATAGTATCTATGATTTGCTATTTGAATTTTATAGTTATCATTTATATTTACAGGTATTGTACTATTTGCACTTATTGTTGAAAGAGCAAAACTTAAAAGGCAAGCTGTTCCAGAAATATTTCTTATAAAATTTTTTTGTTCCATACTTAATACTCTCCTTTCTCAATCAATGTAGTAAGTTTATTATTAATGATATTTCCCATAGATTCAATCAATTTATTAAGCATACTACCATTTGATGTATAATTTGGATTAGTATTGAAACTATATCTGTCATTAATGTCAATAATTGCACCAATTAATTCTGCAACTTGGTCTTTTGCATTTAATGCTCCTGCTTCAGTTGCAATAACTCCATTTTTAAATAATCTTGCATTTTGAAGCATTATATTTACAAATAAGTTTTCATCTTCAACAAATGTATATCTGATATTTATATCATAAAGATTTTTAATTTTTTTAGTATTTAGAAGATTTTCTGATATTTTTCTAGTACCTTCTTGCTCTACTTCATCATAAATGATGTTTGAAACAAGACCGATATACTCATAAGTATTTCCAGTAAGAATATTTAAAAATTCAAATACTTTAGTCATTCGATTAGTAATATAATCTGAACATGCTTTCCAATCTCTTTCAAATCCTGCATCATAGTGAACTTCAAAAGTTGCTGCTATTGGGGATATGCTCAACTGTGCATGCTCATTCCTTGTTTTAATAAGAATTCTTGGAATTTCAAATGGAGCTTCATCAGGAATAGGCAAAACAGTTGCTGCATTAAAATATTCTTTTAATATATCTTCATTATTATAATATACTTTTTTAATTCCTTCTATTTTTTTATAGGTAACAGTAATAGATGTTCCTTGTATTAACATTCTAAATTCCTCCAAATCAATTAAATATGGCTATATAGTATTATAACATAAAATAAGCCTATTTTGTTCATAAATTTATATCATTTTATAAAATCTTGTACTACTTTGGCTTTTTTTATATTTCACTTTCGCTTATATCAAAATGTTATCATTCAATAATTTCTATTTTTACTGAGTCTATACAATACTTATTTTGCACATAATTTCAAATTTTATTACATATTATTTCTACTCTTGTATTTGTCAGGTTTAATATTAAAATATTCAAATTGATTGTAATATAGAAATCTGGCATTACTTACGGCAATAAACAACTGTCTCAACGTGCACTGTTCTAGGGAACTGGTTGACCATTTTTACCCGTTTGACTTGGTAGCCATTTTGCTGGAAAATTTGCAAATCTCTAGCAAGGGAAGTCGGTTTACACGAAACGTAAACCATTTCAGGCGCGCCAAAGGCAATAATTTTATCAATCGCCTTTGGGTGTATGCCATCTCTAGGCGGGTCAAGGATAATCAAATCTGGTTTCTCCTGCAACTCCTCTATTTTTTGCAGCACATCGCCCGCAATAAATTCACAATTTGACAAGCCATTTCTTTGTGCGTTTTCCTTTGCCGCAACAATGGCTTCCTCTACCAATTCGATGCCGATGACCTTTTTTGATTTTCCAGCCATAATTTGGCTAATCGTGCCTGTGCCGCAGTACAAATCAAACACAACTTTATTTTTGACTTCTCCAGCAAATTCCTTTACAATTTCGTACAATTTTTCTGCACCTTTGGTATTGGTTTGGAAAAAGGAAAAGGCGGACACTTTAAACTCTAAATCAAACAGTTTTTCTATAAAATAATTGTTGCCATAAAGGATATCCGTTTGGTCACTCTGCACCACGTCTGCTAGTCCATCATTTTTAGTATGCAGAATACCACATAATTTCCCTTGTAATTCCAAATCAAGCAAGGCATTTTTGTATTCTTCTAAGGAAAACGGAATTTCTGATGTTGTCACCAAATTGACTAAAATTTCTCCTGTTGCTTCGCCTTTTCTGACGACTAAGTGCCGCAAAATGCCCTCATGTCGTGACTTGTGATAAAAAGGGATATTTCTAGTTTGAAAAAAGTGCAATACAGCATCAATGATTTTTAAAAAATCTGCATCTACAATATTGCAATTTGTGAGCGTCACGACTTCATAATAACTCTGTCTTTTTCTCATGCCTAACGCTAAATTGCCGCCTTTTTGCTCATCTCCAAAGGAAAACTCGCATTTGTTGCGATATGTCTTTTGTTTTGGGGAAGATACAATGCCCTCCCAAGATTCCACTTCTATCCCAGCCTGCTCCAACAACTGCATCACTTGTTTTTGTTTCATGTCATTTTCCGCTTCTATGGTCATATTTTGATAAGTACAGCCGCCACACTGTAAAAAATGGCTACACTCTGACGCCTGTTCAAAAGGAGATTGCTGTAATACTTCTTCTAGGCAAGCTTCTATGCCGCTGCTGCGCTTTTTTGTAATGCGTGCTAATACTTGCTGCTTAGGCAAAACGTTTTTGACAATGACCTTTTGTCCCTCTATATAGCCGATTCCCTTGTTGGGAAACGTAACTTGTTCTATGTTTACTACTATTTTATCATTTTTTTTCATCTGTCTTCCTCCAAAAAAAGCATATAAACTATTTGTATTTTACCATAAATTATGGTATAATCGTTGTGGTAGTTGTGGTAGTTGAATACATAGCGTGTCGATAAATCGCCACGCTATGTCGAAAACAGGTTTTCGACTTACTTAAACAGAGGAATAAACAGCTTGTTCCAGCGGCTTGCAGCCTTGAAACTCGCTGTTTTCCTCAAGCGGGCAAAGCCCGCTTTGCGGATTAGAATGGGAACTTGCAGTTCCCAAGCCCTTTGCTCTTTATTGTTAAAATTAGTTTTAACAATCTAAATTATAGCAAATTTCTATTCTGTATTTATGTAATATAATACAAAAATTATGATAAAATCGAATGGGAGTGTAAAATTTAATGTCAGAAAAAGTTCAAGTTGGTAGTGTTGTTGAGGGTAAAGTATTACGCATCAAACCTTTTGGTGCTATTGTTTCACTTGGTGATAAAACGCAAGGGTTAGTCCATATTTCCCAAATCGCAAATAGTTTTGTACAAGATATTAACGAACATATTGCTGTTGGTGACATTGTAAAAGTGAAAATTCTTTCTGTAGATGAAGCCTCCAACAAAATTTCCCTTTCTATCAGAGAGGCACTTCCTACTCCGCCAAAGACTGCAAAACCACATTTTGAAAAAAAATTCCGTTCTAAAGAGCAAAAGTCTAATTATGAAAATAGAACCATGCGCCCTGCTGATGATTATTTTAAACCACAGGCTGCACCCTCTGATTTTGAGGACAAAATGAAAGACTGGCTAAAACAATCTAACGAAAGACAAGCAGGATTAAACAAAAGAGCAAACAAACGCTCCTAAAAAGACCTTAAGGCGCTCTATCAGGCTTTGCTTGTGTTTGTAAGGAAAGCTTCACTATCAAGTAAAACAAATATTTTTTCATAATTTAAGCAGGAAAAACTTCCTGCTTTTTTGTTGTGGGCTGCGCACCTACCTATCCCTTTAGAATATCTGACCAAAAATTAACATTCCCTAGTCGCTATATTTCTCTTTGCCACAAAAGGGGGTTGGTTAAGGGGGATTTTCCCCCTTAGCTCGGGAGGGTGTGGGGCGCTTCGAAACGCCCCACGTTTTTGGCTACTTTTTTAAAAAAGTAGCAAGCAACTTTCTAAAAAAGATGATATTTTTTTATTTAGTATAAATTATAATATCAGTTTAATCTATAAAGCTTTTACAAAGTTTTTGCATCGCTCCACAGATGGTCTAGTCCGTAAAACTCCCTTTGCTCCTTATTAAACAAATGCACCAACACATTGCCAAAGTCCAACAATATCCATGTTGCTACAGTATATCCCTCTGAATGATGTAATTTTACGCCTGCCTTAAACAATTTTTGTTCTACTTCATCTGCCATTGCTCTTAAATGGTTTACATTATTTCCGCTTGCAATAATAAAATAATCCGTAATATTAGAGATTCCTCTCAAATCCAATGCTTTTACATCTTCTGCCATTTTATCCTCTAATGCTTCTTGCGCTATTTTTACAACTTCGATTGCTTCCACAATACGACCTCCTTTATTTATTTTTAAAATATTCTAATGCTTCTTGGGACAGCGGGTGCAGTTTCATTTTTCGTTCCTTTACATAAGCAATAGTATGCTCTAGTGTATATTTCATCGCCATATCTAGGTCTAAATAGGACAATCTTCTTGCTTCATCTAGTCCATCAAAATTTGCCCGATTTGGTTCAATATAGTCCGCCAAAAATATAATTTTTTCTAAAAGGCTCATTTCTTTTCTTCCCGTTGTGTGATACCTTATGGCATTTAAAATATCTTCATCGTCTACTAAATATTCTCTTTTTGCAACTTCCGCGCCCAAAAATGGGTGAATTAAATCCTTTTGCTCTTTTAAAACATCATCTAGTTTGACATGATATTCTTTACATAAACGTATTTTTAAATCATTTGGATAGTTTTTAGCGCAGTCGTGCAAAAGTCCCGCAACTTCTGCTTTCTTTTTATCCTGCGCTGTACCATAAATTTCTGCTAATTTCATTGCTTCCTCTGCGACTCCCATGGTATGAATATATCTTTTTACAGAAAGTGCTGATTGCAATTTTTCTTTCATTACATCTGTTGTCAACATAAACTTTACCTCTTTTTCTGTACTATTTTCATATAAGCCAAATTTATAAATATAGTCCTCTACTTCTTGAGGCAAAAGATATTTGATGGGTCTACCGTTTTGCACCCTTTGGCGAATGTCAGATGAGGATATTTCCAGTCCAGGTACTTCCATATAGTGTATTCTACTAGCGAATTTATCCCTAATTTCTTCAATTTCGTCAAACAGCTTATTTTTACCATAGCCTGAACGTGTCACCGCCACAAAATCACACATGGTCAGCAATTTTTCTGCATTTTTCCATGTAAAAATTTGGTGTATGGCATCTGCTCCCGTAATAAAATATAAACGGGCGTCAGGGCGACAGATTCTTTTTAATTCTTCAATCGTATCTATGGTATAGGTTTGTCCTGGACGCTCAATCTCAATACGGGATACGTCAAAATTTTCATTTCTCATGGTTGCTAATACGGTCATCAAATATCTATGCTCATGATGGGTTACAACTTTATCTGCCTTGTGGGCAGGATTGCCTGTGGGCATAAATATCACTTTATCTACTTTAAAACGATGTCGGACTGCGTCTGCTGTTGCTAAGTGACCATAGTGTATTGGGTCAAATGTTCCTCCCATGATTGCAATACTTTTACAATTTTTAAAATTTTCTATACTACTTCTCATAACACTTACACTCTTTCCATCATTTTGGCAGCTCTATGGTTGGTTTCTTTTTGGACTGACGGAACAGGATAAAACGGTTGCCGATGACTTGCACCACTTCTGCACCTGTTCTATCTGCCAATATCCCCGCTGCCTCTCTTGCTCCTATCATATTATTATCTAATACATTCATTTTGATAAGTTCTCTTGCTTCTAATGCCTTGTCTACGGCATCTCTTAGTTCTGGCGTAATACCACTTTTGCCTACTTGAAATATGGTGTCTAAACTATTCGCCATTCCTCTCAAATAGGCTCTTTGTTTACTTGTTAACATCTTTCCCCTCCACTTGTTATTTATAATAGTCAAACTCTAAGTCATATATTTTGACAGTGTCTCTCTCTTTAATGCCTTTTTGCTCTAGTGCTTCAATAATGCCTTTTTCCCTTAAATATCTCTGGAAAAAAGCAAAGCCTTTTTCGGTATCAATATTGGTATAGCCCATCATTTTCTCTACGCCTGTACCTGTCACAACATAATAATTGCCGTCAAATACTTCAATTTGAAATGGCTCTTTATCGACTTCTACTTCTTGATATTCCTCATAGTCTTCCTCAAAAACAATATCTTCTGGGTATTCTTTTAATATTTTTGCGACTGCTTCTAACAGCTCGTCAAGTCCTTTATTGGTCGCTGCGGAAACAGGAAAGACTTGATAGCCCTCTTTTTCATAGGCGTCCTTGAGCCGTTGGACATTTTGTTCTGCCTCTGGAATATCTGTTTTGTTTGCTGCAATCACTTGAGGACGTTTGAGCAATTCCGCATTGTATTCTAAAAGTTCCTGATTGATTTTTTTGAAGTTTTCTACAGGGTCGTCGCCCTCTAATGCGGCTGCGTCTACTACGTGTATAAATACTTTTGTTCTTTCTACATGGCGCAAAAATTCATGCCCTAAACCAACGCCCTCGCTTGCGCCCTCTACTAATCCTGGAATATCGGCAAGTACAAAATCTTCCCCAATTCTGCTTTGCACAACGCCCAAATTAGGCGCTAGTGTTGTAAAGTGATAGTTGGCTATTTTGGGATTGGCATTGGTTACCATCGATAATATGGTAGATTTTCCCACATTAGGAAAGCCAATTAAACCAACATCTGCTATCAATTTTAATTCTAATACCACATCATATTCTTTTGCAATTTGCCCACGCTCTGCATAACGTGGCGCTTGTCTGGTTGCTGTAGCAAAGTGCTGATTGCCTTTGCCGCCCTTGCCACCTTTGATAATCACTTTTTGCTCGCCTGCTTTGGTAATGTCCGCCATAATTTTGTTACTGTTTGCTTCTCTTATGACTGTACCAACAGGCACTTTAATAATGATATCTTCTCCGCTCTTACCAAAACAGTTCAATTTGCCACCATCTTGTCCATTGCCTGCTTTAAAGGAGCGTTTATATCTGAAATCCATTAGCGTATTCATGTTTTCATCGCCTAAAAATATGACATCGCCACCCTTGCCGCCGTCACCGCCATCTGGACCGCCATGTGTAATATATTTCGCTCTGTAAAATGATACCATGCCATTACCACCGTTGCCGCCTTTGATATGGATTTTGACTCTATCTACAAACATTTTGTCACCTCTTTTTATCGCTTTATATGAAAAAATAGGG
>CAMXTM010000020.1 GCA_947246775.1 uncultured Clostridium sp.
CCTCATACAACTGCTGCGCTATCATCATTGTTTTTTGTGTTGTCATATTCAAATATTTACTCGCTTCTTGCTGTAATGTACTCGTTGTAAAAGGCGCTACAGGTTTTTTAATTCTTGTACCCTGTTTTACATCTGTTACAACAAATTCTTTTTGTTTCATTTCTTCTAATATTTTATCGGTTTGTTCTTTATTCTTTAATTCTATTTTTTCTTCCTCTGTACCATAAAATTTTGCTTTTATCTCTTTTTGTTCCTCATTTATCAAATTTGCGCTAATCGTCCAATATTCTTCTGGTATAAAACTATTGATTTCTTCTTCTTTATCACAAATCATTTTTAATGCTACAGATTGTACACGTCCCGCACTTAATCTTCCCTTTACTTTTCGCCAAAGTAAATCACTTATGGTATAGCCAACCATTCTATCTAATATTCTTCTTGCTTGCTGTGCATTTACCAAATCCATGTCAATCTCTCTTGCTTCTGTAATGGATTTCTTTACTGCACTTTTTGTAATCTCATTAAATGTAATACGACTAATTGGTTTTTCTTTTAAATTTAAAGCATGAAGTAAATGCCAGCTAATCGCTTCCCCCTCTCTATCAGGGTCAGTCGCTAAATAAACTTTATCTGCTGATTTTGCTTCTTTTCTTAATTTACTCAGCAGTTCTCCTTTTCCTCTTATTGTAATATACTTTGGTTCATAGTCATTCTCCATATCTATGCCAAGCTGACTCTTTGGCAAATCTCTTATATGTCCCATAGATGCTTCTATTTTATAGGTATTACCTAAAAATTTTTTAATCGTTTTTGCTTTTGCAGGAGATTCTACAATAACAAGATGTTTTTTGTCTTCTTTTGTTTTTTTTGTCTTCTTTGCTTCTTTCTTTTCTGACATCAATAACACCTCTCAATTTTCTCTAATATAACCTGATTGAGGTAATTTTCGTATTCGTCCCATAATTTCCAGCAGCGTTAATGAATATTGTACTTCTTGTATATTCCTTTTTAATTTTCTGCTTATGGTTTCTGCGTCAATTACCTCTTGCCCAATACAATCATAGACTTCTTTTTCTTCCTTTTCCATGTTTTCTGACATATTTTTCTGAAACACTTGTTTCTCATTCTCCGTAAATGCAATCCCTAATGCAATCAAAACATCTTCATATTCTGTAATAATAGGACAGCCTTGTTTAATTAAGTTATTTGTTCCCTCACTTAAAGCACTTGTTACATTTCCTGGTACTACATATACTTCTCTACCATTATCTAATGCTTGGTCTGCTGTAATCAATGTTCCACTCCTTTTACCTGCTTCTACTACAATGGTCATTGGAGACAGTCCACTAATAATACGATTCCTTTTAGGAAAATTTTTAGGGTGAACTTGGGTTTGAGGAGGATATTCTGATATAACACAACCATTCTGCATTATACGCTCCATAAGTTCTCTATGTTCCGATGGATAACAAATATCTACTCCTGTTCCTAATACTGCAATCGTTTGCCCTCCATTATCTAACGCACCTTTATGTGCTATACCATCAATCCCTGTTGCCATTCCACTTACAATAACAATATTTGCTTTTGCTAAATCTCCTGCCAATTTATATGCTACAGATGCCCCATAGCGTGAACACTTTCTCGCTCCTACTATGCTCACTTTATCAATATTATCATCGGGCAAAAATCCTCTCATATAAAATCCTATAGGTGGGTCATATATTTCTTTTAATAAAAACGGATATTCTCTATCTTTAATAGAAACAAATCGTATTCTTTTTTGCTCTAGTTCTTTTATCCACTGTTCTAATTGTGCTTCATCTTTTGCATTTTGTACTGCTTGGCAGCAAAAACTACCTACTCCCTTTGCTTCTTTTAATTCACTCAAACACGCTTTCCAAATTGCTTCCGCTGTTCCAAAATGTTCCAACAACAGCAACGCCTTACGAACACCAATAGAGGGTATACGAGAAAGCCACATCATATAATATTCTTCCATATGTTTCTCCTCCACTTCAAAATAGTGTCATAAATAAAATTTGAAATCTATCCTATCATAAAACCTTTTTCAGATAAATTCAATACAAATTTTTTGAAATTTATATTTTTTATAATAAAATTACTACATATCACATCATTTTTTACTATACTGGCATTACTCTACTTTTATTCTATTTTCTTTTTTTATTTCAATTTCATAGTATTTTATTCATAAAACAAAAGCAATATTTTTGTTACAATTTTTTAGTAAAATTAAGTGACAAAAAGTAGTATTTTGTAGATATTTATATAATGGTAAAAATAATTGTTTTATATTAAAATCTGATATGAACACTATATGTGTTTATATACATAACATTTCATTTATTATTTTTTTTAGAAAGGAGTTTTTCTCATGGGTATTAGATTAACAATCGAAGGTGCAGAAACAATTAGCTTAGACGAGCATAGTATTCAAAGCTGCAAGTTTATCACAGACACACCAGATGACTCTAATGCACGTTCTACAGACGTTGTAAACACAATGATTCTGACAGGAAGAATATTGACAGCAGTAGATGGTGATGCAGCAGATGATACTATGAAAATTGCAAAATGGTCTGTTGTTAGAGCAGAAAGCTCCGACAGCTACAGAAAAGCAACTGTAGAAATCGTTTCTGCAAACCAAATTGTTAGAAAAGTTCATTTTCCAAATGCTTTTGTTGTTGACTATCAAGAAAGCTATGGAGATGCAGAGGGTATTGGCGAATTTACACTCGTTATCAGACAGAAAAAAGACAAATTTGAATTAACAACCATTGATGGTGGCTATTCTTTCTAATTGAATAAAGAATAGTAATTTATTATAGTTTTTCTAAAACTATAATAAACAAGTATGCGGAAAATAAACACTCACAAAAAGTATCTCTTTTCCGCATACATTTTTATTATAATAAATAATTTATGAAAATAAATGAAGCCTATTATTATATTCTTGGAAAAGGGCAATTTAGATAGATACAAAAAACAGGTTCATTCCCTTGCCAATAGGCAACTTTAAGGAAATAACCTGTTTTTTTATAAACAGCAAAACAAGAAAGGGAAAAAAGCATGATTCAAAAAATAAAAAGCATATTTAAAAAAAAAGCTACTTTATTTTTATTAATTTATATAAATACAATTATTCTTTTTACACCAGTTTATGCAGAAAATACAACAAAAAACAATATTGTATTTGTTGTAGATTGCAGTAATTCTATGAATTTCAACGACAATAACAATTTAACTGGTGAATTGATAAAACTATTTACAGACACTATTTTTGAAGATACCAATATAGGAATTATACTCTACAACGATACTATATTAAAAACTATACCACTTTTTTCTGTTTCTAATACAGTAGAAGGGAAAATATCCAACAACTAGTACAAAATATGGTCAGAAAAGGAAATACAGATATTGGTTTAGCAATAAATGAAGCTGTCAACTTAATGCCACAAGACCAGCAGCAACAAAATACAATTATACTTTTTTCTGATGGTGAAACAGACTTAAATGGTACAAAAACAACAAGAACATTACAGGATTCTTACAACAGCGAAAATATCGCATACAAAAAAGCTAGCCAAACCAATACACGCATTTTTACAATAGGACTTGCCAAAGCAGGCAAATCAAATGATTTTGCCTACTTACAAAAAATAGCAAACCAAACTAATGGCAAATGTTATACATTACAACAGTCAAGCCAACTGCCAGAATTATTTCAAAGTATATATAACGAACTATATCATAATGCTATAAATATAGTTGATACATTTACAGGCAGTGGAAACTATCAAAAACAAATACCTATAATAAAAAATGTCACAGACAATTCTACCATTATCGTACATACACAAAATGGTATAAAAAATGTTACAGCAGACTGCAATAACAATATTATTTATTCACAAAATTATGTAGTGATTCAAATAAAACAACCACTTCAAAATAATACTGTAAATATACAATTTGATGTACCAAACAATGATACTGTTATAATAGAAACAATACATCATATTAACATATTTCCTCAAATAGAGCCTTTTCAAAAAAATACATTATTACATTTGCCCATAAATGTAAAATTATATCAAAAGGACACAGCTCAGGAAATTACAAATCAAAAATTATATGAAAATGCAACAGCAGAATTATTCATTACAAATATACAAACAGGAGAAAAACAGACAATCACAATGGGTAATGCAGGAAATATGTTTACAGCAACTTTTGAAAACAAAAACCCTCAAATATATCGTTTTGAGGCAAATATAAAAAGTGATTTATACAACATAAAAACACCTGCATATGAAGCAGAATTATCAAATACAAAGCCCTATGCTATCAAAAATCAGATAAATTTATTACAAAAAAAGGAGATACAACAATTAAACTTAAATGAATATTTCAATGATGACGATGGAGACACATTGACATACCAAATAGCATCAAAAGACAACGTATTTTATACAGAAATAGACAAAAATACATTATTCGTCAAAGCAAATACACAAACAACAAAAAAAATAGAATTATACATATCAGATGGCAGAGGTGGAGTCATTACAGAAGAAATAGCAATTAACATATTGCCATTTTGGATATATTACAAAGATGCTGTATTTAAAATATTATTTCTATTTATTTTATTACTTATCACTTATTTTATAATAATCAGAAATCATAATGAAAGATATTTTATTCCAGCAAAAAATACTTTTCATTATGCTACATTTGAAGGACATTTTTTAAATACAGCAAGTGGCAACGACATACCAACATTAAATTGGAACACCAATTATATTAACAATCAAAAAAGTATTACTCTTGGAGAATTATTTTACATACTAGATATTACTGAAAAATTGCCAGAATGTTATAAGATTTATTTTAATGCTGGAAAAAATAAAAATATTTTATTTTATCACAACACAAACTGTAGCATCATTTATAAACAAAAAAAAATTGCAAAAAATAAAAAAATAACACTACATCATAACCAAAAATTAAATATTCTATTTGAAGATAATATAACACAAATGGAACTACAATATAAAATAAATCAAAAGGAATTTATTGTAAAATAGAGGGAGGAATAGAAATTGTCTATACAAGTTCAAATTATTGGTGGTGGAAAAAATATTATTTTAACAGAAAGAAGTATCCTAAAAAGCGAATACAACATACAAGAAGGTACACAATCTCAATACATGGAGCAAAGCGTAAACACTGTATCACTTATAGGAGAAATCGACTTGCACAGTGGTGGAATAGAAACAGTCAATATCTCAAAATTAGCACAATGGGCATTTTGTCCCAGCATAGATGAAAATTGTTATAGAGAGTTTTCTATGCAATTATTTGACTCTATAGGCAATCCAATTCAAGAAGTATATTTTGAAAAAGCATTTGTTTTAAAATACAAAGATGCTTTTTATTCCAAAAAAGGCAGGGCAAGTTATGAAATTGTAATACGAGAATGTAAAGGTACTCACTAATTAGGAGGTATTAATTATGGGAATTTCTTTTTCTGTAAATGGTGGCGGAAAAAAAGTAGACTTAGCTGTTTCAAGTGTAACTTATAGTGCATTAGAAATTTCATCAGCAAAAGATGAACTGGCAAAGGGAAATGATACTACTTGTAAGCTATTTATTACAGGACAAATTAATCAAAGCAACATAACTACAATACTAGCACTAAATGAAATTGAAAAATGGGCAAAACAATGTAATCAACAACAAGATAGTTACAGAGAAGTAGTAGTAGAACAAACATATGCAAGCCTATTTCACAGAAAAGTGATTTTTACAGATGCTAGAATATTATCTTTTAAAGAAACATTCCTAACAGACAACAAAAAATTTATGGAAATTTCACTAGAAATAGAACAAAAAAAGAGCAAACAGGATTCTATTTCTATACTATATATATAATTAAAGGAAGTGAACAAAATGTCTGATGTATGGTTCGTTACAGAGGGAGCAACCCTAGAATGTACACTCGGCTCAATGACCAGCAAACTACAAGTGCCTATATCGCACGGTTCTACTATATTAGGCAAAAATCAAGCTACTATTTTTGATTATACTGTGGGGAAAAATATACTTCCCTTTCAATTATGCAAAAAAAGCAATCCTCCAATTCCCTGCACTCCTGTTATATGTATGCCTTGGGTAAACGGAAAAAAAGATTTTATGGTAAAAAAACAAATGGCACTTTTAAATAATTGCATGGTGCCTTGTATGCTTGGTGGTGTAATCAAAATTAAAAGTAAATAATGAGGTGTTATAATATATGAATGTAACATATTTAGAATTAGGTATACAGCAATATACTATAAAAGCATTACAGCAATTAGAAATTAACGAAATCTTAAATCAACATGCATCTATGCACATGACAGCACTCCTTTATGACGAACAACAAGACTCTGATATTTACAACACGCAGGCTGGTAGTCAAATTAAATTACAGCAAAAAGGAGAACAAGAACAATTACTGTTTCAAGGAGTCGTAAAAAAAATTACTATAGAAAAACGTCAAGGTGTATACTGGCTCACAATTGATGCTCTTTCTAATACTTATTTACTTGATATAAAAAAATCATCACAATCTTTTCAAGATGTGAATATGACTTATATTGATATGATAAAAAAGGTACTAGAACCCTATCAGGGCAGTGATGTTATTGACAATGCAACAGAGGGAAAAGCAATACAAAATCTTATAATGCAGTATATGGAAACAGATTGGGCATTTATAAAAAGAGTTGCTTCTCATTTTCAAGCAGCTATTGTACCTTTTTGTTTATCAGATAAACCTAAATTTACTATCGGTATGCCAAAAGGTGAAAATATAGGTGATTTAAACCAATATCATTACCATATTGAAAAAAATATAGAGCAATATTTGAAATCATCTCAAAATGACAATCCTAAGTTAAAAGAATTAGATGCTGTGTTGTTTTTTATAGAAACAAATAAAAATTTTAACATAGGTGATAGTGCTTCATTTCAAAATATGACTCTTTACATAAAACAAAAAAAGGCAAAAATTCAGCAAGGTATTTTAGTATATGAATACACACTTTCTAGCGAAAACAGTTTTACTCAAGACAAATTATATCATAATAATCTTGTTGGTTTATCTCTAAAAGGAACTGTTTTAGAAGTAATAGAAGATTGTGTAAAAGTTCAACTTGAAATTGATGCTGAAGAAACAAAAAAGGAACAAGCCTATCCTTTTCCATACACTACAATGTACACAGCAGAAGGCAACAGTGGTTGGTATTGTATGCCAGAAATAGACGATACTGTTATGATTTATTTTCCAACAGAAGAAGAAAAAGACGCTATTGGAGTAAATTCATTGAGAATGTTAGAAAAGGGCAGCGATAAAATAAGTGACCCAGAAGTAAAATATTTTAGAACAAAAAATGGAAAAGAATTGAAATTCAGTCCAGAAGAAATATTGATAACTTGCTGTAATGGAACAGACGAACAAACAGGTGAGCAACATATCATTTATATTAGTATACACCAAAATAATGGCATTGAAATTGCAAGTACAGAACCTATCCTTTTAAAAAGTGACGATAACATAGAACTACAGGCAAAAGAACAAATTTTTCTTACAGCAAAAGAAGAAATTTTATTCAAATGCAAAACAAGTCAAATTGCAGTAAATCAAATGGTAGATATTGCAGGAAAAGAAGTTAGAATTAATTAAGTGTTGCAATAAAGCATTGTTTGTTTTAGTATGAAAGAGGGAGAAAATGGATATTTTAGGTTTATTATTTATAATAGCAATTCCATCAAATGTTGATGTAGTAAATGTAGCAAAAAATAAAGTGCCTTACAAACCAACAAAAAACAAACTAAATGAATTACAATCACAACAAAAAGCAGAACAGCAGCCTTTAAAGTTAAATTTTGGTTTACCTTTTGAACCAGTTAATGTACTAAATGTTGAGGCAGTAAATACAGCAAAAAGTAAAGTGCCTTACAAATTCACAAAAAATAAATTACTTGAACTACAGCAGCAAAATCAACAACAATCATAGCAACAGACAGAGTACCAATTTTCAAAACCAAGTGACAGCAACAGTGTAAAGGGTAGTATAACAGTAAATGCAAAATATGTTGGTCATTCTTCTGTTACACCATCAGCAGAAGAAGCTATAAAAGATACAATGGAGCAAAATGCTCCCCCAGTAAATACATATTATATAGAAACGGCAAAAGAAAACGAACAAATACAAAAAACTGATAAAGAAAATATAATACAAATTTATACTGAATCACTTTTGGAAAGATTACAATATGCCCAAAATAACAATGAATATTTTACTACATTTGACTACAACCTAGTTACAACAAATGCAGGAATTAAAACATTACAATATTTTTTTAAGAAATATTGTCCTAACTATATAAAAAAGTTAGAAGAATGGAAACAAAAAAAAGATGAATGGATTGAAGAATGGTATCAAAATCAAAGACAAGATTGTATAGATAATTTAGATTACTATCGGTTAATTGGAAGTGATAAACCACTTTTCTATGGTGTAGAAATAGATGAAGAACAACTAGATATGTTAGAAAAAGCAAAGCTAGCAGTAGATGGTTTTTTTGTAGGAATAGTAAAAGAAGTTGGATTAGGAATCAATGGTATAGCAGATATTGCACTAGCTCCTTTAGATATGGCAAAAAGCATAACCTCTCCAGGTGCTAGAAATGCAATATGGGAAGGCATAACAAAAGATATTAAAGACGATTGGAATAAGGGAACAGTACAAGGTGAATCACAGGCAATCGGCAGAGCAGCCAGCTTTTTTATACCATCAAGTGGCGCATTAAAAGGAACAAAACTAGGAAAAGCCGGAAAAACTGGAAAGGTATTTACAAAACAAGCAAGTGGTACGATAGGTAAAGGTGTAGAAATTAGTACTGCAAAAGGATTGTCAAAATTTGTAGCTTATGCTCAAAGTAAAATACAAACTCTTAGAAGTAAAATGCCTAATACTAAATTAAGAACAAAAGGAAATATGGCAATTGCTGAAGTAGACATTCCAGGTCTAAAAAAGGAATTTACTGCTCACAGTCAAATTAACTCTTTAGCAGATAAGGGAGCTGATTTAGGCGATTTTTCAATGTTAAAATCGCCAGAGAACAGAATATTTAAGTCCTATGAGCCAGCAGCATCTAAAATAGATGGAGTTAAGTTTGACAGATTCCATGATACAGAAGCAAAAATATTAGAAGATGTTGCTTCTCAAATTACAGACCCAAATATATCAGGTACTATCAATCTTTACACAGAATTGTCTCCTTGCAAAAGTTGTAGTAACATAATAAATGAATTTAAACAAAAATACCCAAACATAGAATTAAATGTTTTTCATAAAAAAATGAATTAGATTGGAGAAATAGATTATGGATTTAACTTATCAAGAAGTAAAAGAGGATATGCAAGATTCCTTTAAAAGTTTATATCAAAATGCAGGCTATTCTGCACGAGATACATTTTATGCGACATTAGATGACTACCAATGCTGGGAAACAAGCACACAGACAGAAGAATGTTGTATTTATGTTAATTTTGCTTTCGTTTTATTAGACAATAATGAAGATATTGATTTTATGAAGCAACGCCTATTTGAATTGATAGACGAAAATAATTTTAGTTTATATCAGTCAGAACTAGATGAAGAATATAATGACCTTATAAATGACATCACTATATTAAAAACAAGAATTAAATAAACAAAGGGGGCAACAAAATATTTTATGTGCAAAACTGTAAAAAGAGGATATTTTGTAAATGATAAAAGAGATTTTAGTCATGATTCTATATTAAAATTATATAAAGCAGGATACGATTTATTATTTTTATTAAATCAAGGCTATCACATAAAAGGAGCAGTCACTTTTGTAGGTAATCACTATTTATTATCTGAAAGGCAAAGACTCGCTTTAATGAGAGGAATTTCATCAAATGAAAAAATAGAATATAGAAAAAGTAAACAAATTAAAAACAATTTTGAAAACAGAACTGTCAATATAGATGGCTTTAACACTATTATTACCTTAGAAGTTGCACTATCTAATTCTCTACTACTAAAGTGTATGGATAGCACAATTAGGGATTTAGCAGCACTAAGAGGCAGCTACAGAATGATAGATAAAACTCATACAGCAATACAATATATAGGGCAAATGCTTGAAAATTATCATATTAAAAAAGCAATATTTTATTTAGATGCGCCTGTATCAAATTCTGGAAGATTAAAAACACATATATTAGAAACTCTACAACAATTTCATTATGAAATAGAAGTAAATGTTATCAATGATGTAGATAGAGTACTAGAAAAACTAGATAATGTTATCACAAGTGATGCCATTATTTTAGATAAGTGCAACAGTTGGATTAACCTCAATTCAGACATTATAGAGAAAAATATAAAAAATTGTAATTATATTGATTTTGAAAATAATACTCTCTTTAATGACTTGATAAAATAAAGGAGGTGTACTATTATTTCATATTACATTGTAAAACCAGATAAAAGAATTACAAATACAGTACAAATAAACATAACAAAACAACAATTAGCGCAAAATATGGAACAAGTAATAGAATGTGATTTAGGACAAAAATATTTGCAGACTGACTACATCATGATTCGCAAATTATTTTCTACATTTCATTTATTTTCAGATAATTTAAAGCAATTACTTGAAATTTATGATGAAACATTACAATTTTATCCTATTTTTTTATGTGATAACAAAAATATGCAATCTGTTGCCTACTGGAATTGTATTTGTACTCCACTAGATTGTATTGCAGAGGGAAATTACAAAAATATTGATGATATTATACTAAAAAAAGATAGTATAGATAATTATTTTTTATTTCGTATTCTATTTGAAAAACAAGATTATTTTATATTTGATGATGTTTTAATAGAAAATATATTGCGAAAAGAGTACATAGGGCTATATTTTCAAAGAGTAAAACAGCTAATATAAGGAGGTGAAACCATGAGTATATTGTGCAAAGATTTAAGAATAGCAATTCCTATCAAGGCAAAAGAAATAACATCTGTAAAAATAACACAAAAATGCAATGAACATGCTATTGCAGAAATTACTATTATTTTACAAGATGGTCAAAAATTAGAAGATATTTATGCTATGAATGAGCAAACAAATATTACACTATTTCATAAAAATAGTGACAAAAAACCTATATTATTCTCAGGAACACTCATGCATTTACAGATTTATATGTTGCAAGATATTTGTACTGTAAAATTGACTGCAAAAAGTTATACTGCTTTATTAGATATAACAAGTAAAAAAAGAAGTTTTCAAAATAAAAACAACACCTATCAATCTATATTTAAACAAATTATACAAACAGAATACAATGGCGATTTTATAGATACTGCTTCTAACGGAAAAACACAAAACAGAGTGATTATACAATATGATGAAACAGATTGGGCTTTTTTATTAAGACTCGCCTCTCAATTAAATACAGTAGTAATAGCTGATATACTTTCTGATATGCCTAAGCTATATATTGGTTTGCCAACTGGTGAAAGTCATGAACAAAAGGCATATCATTACAAAATAACAAGGCAGATAGACAAATATATGCTTCAAAAACAAAACTATGATGAAAAAAGTTTACTGGATTTTACATATTTAGACATAGAAACAGACCAAGAGTATATGCTTGGAGATACCATACAGTATCAAAACACTTCTTTTATCATTATGGAAAAAGAAATGGAATTATATCAAGGAAAAATGTTATGTAAATACAAAATTTGTAAAAAAGAAGGAATTTTTACAAATATATTCTATAATGATATATTTACAGGGTTATCTATTGATGGAAAAGTAATAGATGTTTACAAAGATTATTTAAAATTACATTTATGTATTGATAAAACAGCAAATGTATCTGAAAGTCACTGGTTTCAATACAATACTCCTTATACAGCAGAAGGACAGACAGGATTTTATATTATGCCACAGGTAGGGGATAGTGTCAAGTTATATAGTCCTAATTGTGACGAATCACAATGCTATGTTAGAGCAGTAAACAGAATATCTAAAAACACAAACAACAAAACGAAAGACAATACTATAAAACGTTTTGGTACAATACATCAAAATGAAATGGTATTATCTCCAAATAGTATTGAATTTAATACTACACAAAAAAAATGTTATATGAACATGAATTATAGCAATGGCATTACATTAGCAGGCAGTGCTGGTATTAAAATTAATACGGACAATTCTATGGGATTGGAAGCAAATAAAATTATAATAAATGCAGGCGACAGAATTATAGCTACTACACCAAAAGCAAATGTTATAGTAGATGATATTTTACATTTTAAAGCATAGCAAAAAGAGGTGACCATTTTGGAAAGTCATGCAGAAGATATTATTAAAATTATCAACAATGACAAAAAAAGACAGGAATTACAAAAAAATGACATCACTAAAGGATATGCAGAAGTTTTTTATGACAATGTGACATTTGAGAGAAAAATTTTATGCAATGGAGAATTTAGTATGATAATGCCTACTGCTTTTGATGTCATCAAATCAGAATATATTGCACTAAAATGGGACACAGAAAACAGCCCAGAATTTATATACACAAATGAAACACTTGATATTAATATGACTTTCTCTTTTTGCAGTGATGAACATATAGAAACAGATATTTCTAAAATACAAAAATCTATGGAAAAAAACATAAAAGAAATAAACGAAAATATTACTTTTATAGAAAATGATATTTTAGAAACAAAAGAAGGTTTATTAATATCACATTTTTCATTTCCTTTATACATACAAAAACAAAAAATATTAGAAGTATTATTTTTATTTTTTGTAAATCACAAATGCACTGTGGCAACATTTCATTGCCCTTATTCCCAAAAAAGGGATTGGCTCAATATTACAAAACAAATGATTTTATCTATACAACTAGAGTAATAAGGAGATAACTATGGATAAACAAGAAATGTTTAAAAAATGGGAAAATGATGTTATGTTCCCTATACTCAATGACAGCATTAATGCATTAGAAAAAGAATTGCAATACCATATAGAAACAATAATAGAAAAAGTTTGTACAGATATAAAACAAATTCTAAACAAAATAGTACAACAACAAAAGCAACAAAAAGTTGCCTACATAACATTTCACATTATGAGAAAAGATATATTAGACTCTATTTATCAATACAGAGTATTTTTATATGACAAAAACTGGTATCTAACAAAAGGTGAACAAATTGATATACTAGACAGCTATTTTATATATCAATATTATGACATTTTTTGGAAAGAAGTTTTAAAACAAAGCAACAGTTATCGTTCTATCTTTTCTATACCAGAATTAGAAATGTTTGCTATGAGACAACTAAAAATATTTCATTACCATTTTGTAGAAGTGTTACGATATGCCATGAATGACATTACAGAAAGTGAAATATATTACAAACTGAAAAAAGAACAAAATGGTGCATATTATGAAAGCTGTGACAAGCTATTTCAAGAAGATATTGACAAGGATTATGGAAAATGGCGGAGACAATTTTTAGAACAACAAAATAAATCATTTTGTTTTGCTGATTTAAAAGGAATTGATTTAAAAGAAATTACAGCAACTGACACTGATTTAAGATACACTGATTTTAGAAGAAGTGAATTACAATCAATTGATTTTGGTGACAGCAATGTGCAAGGAGCAAGATTCCAAAAATCAAATTTAAAACACTCTAATTTTTCAAAGGCAATTATAAATGCAGCTTGTTTTGATTATGCTAATTTACAATATGCCTGCTTTGATGAAGCAATATCCGCAATAAATACATTTGCTATCTTTAAAGTACATTTTGCTTACTATTTTACTTCCTTTCATGGGGCTTGTTTAAAAAACGCAAGTTTTAAAAAGGCAAATTTAAAATATGTAGATTTTAGG
>CAMXTM010000021.1 GCA_947246775.1 uncultured Clostridium sp.
GGTATTATTTGGTGTCGCAAGCATAAAATATGCTGGTACTTTGCCGATTCATTTTATGATTATTGTATTTCTGTCTTATTTCATTCAGTCCTCTGGAGAAGAAATCCTTTGTCGTGGCTATTTTATGAATAGCTTGGGTGCGAAGTATCCATGGTTTATTGCTGTTATCGTCAATTCTGTTGTGTTTGGTTTGCTTCATATCAGCAATTCAGGTGCTACCCCTATTGCGATTATCAATACAATGCTTGCAGGTATTTGTTTTTCTGTTGTTGCTGTACGTTTTAATTTGTGGGTTTCTTGTATGTTCCACACAATATGGAATTTCTCACAATGGTATGTTTTTGCTAATACCAATAATGGCACTATCGCTACTATTTTTCATGTTACTTATGGCAATGGCTCTGCCTTGCTTAATGGTGGCGAGTATGGTATAGAGGGTAGCGTCATTACTACTATTATTTATGTCATTGCAATCGTTTTGATTTTATTGCTGCCCCAGTCCTCCAGAAATAACGGAACTATCTTTTAATGCTATAAAAAAAGCCACTTTTGTATGGCAAAAGTGGCTTTTTTATTAAAGTTTGCATATTTTTAACCTTTTAATAGTTCTTCTCTGTATTCTTGGTATTCTTCCGCTGATTCTATAATATCCAAGTAATCCTGTTTGTTTAATTCTCGTATGACTTTTGCAGGTACGCCATAGGCAATATGTCCTTCAGGCACTACCATATTTTGTGGCACGACTGAACCTGCACCTATCATACAATTTTGCTCGATTACGGCACCATTTTGTACTATCGCTCCCATGCCAATTACACAATTATCAGCTATAGTACAGGCATGTACGATGGCATTATGTCCGATTGTAACGTTTTTTCCGATAGTAACATCTCTATCTACTTCTGTATGAATACAACTATTTTCTTGTATATTTGTATTATCTCCTATGGTTACCTTATGAAATTCTCCCCTTATTACACTATTAGGATATACAATGCAATTTTTACCGACTGTAACATTACCCAAAAGCAGGGCTTGCGGAAAAATATAACTATTCTCTCCCACCTCAGGTACAAATTCCTTATATTTTTGAATCATGTTTTTTTCCTTTCTAAGCAAAATTAGTATTTATCAAAATTTTCTGTAACAGGAACATCTATATCATTCCTATCATCTATAGTAACACTATCAACACTATCATAGCTGCTGTTTTCCTCATATATTTCGATTTCTTTTGTTATTTTGCTCAGTTGAAACTTTGATACCAAATTGCTCAATATTCTTGCTTGTGCAGAAAGTTCTTGACTAGATGCTGCATTTTCTTCTGCGGTTGCAGTTGTAGTTTGTACTACGCTAGAAACTTGATTGATTCCCTCTGTAATTTGTGAAATAGCGTCTGCCTGCCAAGTAAAATCAGATGCAATTTTATCTACAACTACAGCAATCTCTTTAGAACCCTCTACAACAGAGGAAAGCAAAGAAGCGGTTTCTCCTGCAATTTCTGTACCATTATGTACTGCTTTGATAGACGTTTCTATGAGTGTTGTTGTATTTTTTGCTGCCTCTGCGCTCTTGCTTGCCAGATTTCGCACTTCACCAGCTACTACAGCAAAGCCTTTTCCTGCTTCTCCTGCTCTTGCTGCCTCTACTGCGGCATTAAGAGCAAGGATATTCGTTTGAAAAGCAATATCTTCGATTGTCTTAATGATTTTGCCAATTTCATTGGAACTAGCATTAATATCTTCCATAGCGTTAATCATATTTTGCATTTGTTCATTGCTATTTAAGATAACGGTTGTAACATCTGTTACTTGGGAATTTGCTATCCTTGTACTCTTTTCATTTGCTTCCATATGGTTACGAATATCTTCTGTTGTGGCAACCAACTGTTCTACAGAACTTGCTTGTTCTGTTGCACCTTGTGATAAGGTTTGCGCTCCTGCGGATACTCTTTGTGATTCCGCTGCTACTAGAGTACCTGCTTTTTGAATACTCTTGATTGTGCCTGACATAACATTTTGAAATTCTACAATAGCATGTTGAATTTCTTTAAATTCGCCCCTAAATTCAAAGTCCGCTTTTACATTTAACTGTCCATGTGCCATCATTTCCATAGAACGTCGAATTTCTTGTACATATTTTTCAAGCTCTTTTACAGAAAAATTTAAGGTTTCTGACAAAATACCAATTTCATTCTCAGACTGGTATGGTATTTCAAAATCCAAATTGCCCTCTGCCAAATTTTTACTTGCTTCTGTAATTGTCAAAATTGGATTGACAATACTTTTGATATTATATCTAAACAATATCAGCACTAAAACAAATACTAACAATATTACAACTGCGGTACACAAAATAGAAAAATTTGACAATGACTCAATTTCTTGCTCACTCTGTCCCAACAAGTCATTTGTAATATTAAGAGTTTCCCCCATTTGTTCAGAAAGTGTTATAACATATTTTTTTGTTTGGTTTATATAAATTTGTTTTGCTTGCTCATAGTCTGTATCTTTTAATGATAAGATTTCAGAGGCTGATTCATGTATTCTTTGGTGAATACTTTTCATACTTTCCAGTTTTGCACTTATGTTTTCTGGCCAGCCTGTACGGTCTGTATCATAAAGTAATTTACCAAATCCACAGGTTTCATAGTCCAAACTTCCTGTAAATTCATCACCAAAGTTTAAGGAAGCAGCTAAACCCTCTAGCCACTGAAAATGCGCTGTTTGCGCTGACAATACTGCATTATTTAGTATAATAGCTGTCCTTTCTTCTTTGCTTGCCTTTTTTACCCTCCCAAAAGAACCTATTGTAACAACTCCACTAATAATTACAGCAATTAAAATAATCAGTACACGAAAAAATATAGAACGCTTAATTGACCGATTCACCCCGACACCCTCTTTTCTTTTGATATGTTTTTTTAGTTTTTATTACAAAAAAGTTATTTTTATTGTATTATTATAACACATACTACAAAATATTGTTAGAAGTATTTTTATCATTTTATATAAATATATGTTTTTATATATCCTATTATATGAAAAAAGCTGTTGAAAGTATCCATCAACAGCTCTTTTTTCATACAATTTGTAATTACATTTCAGTTCCGTTTTTTGCTTCTTCTGGTATTTCAAAATCTGTTGCATTGTTAAAGTTTTTACTTGTTATGGAAATTTTAAAGTCATTGACAGAAATACTTTGTTCTGCTGCATCTGCTCCGCTTGCTTGTGCTATTTTATCCATCAAGCCTTGCATCATATCTTTCATATCCATATCGTATTTTACAGGGTATCCTTCTGCATCAACACAAATACTTACTTTAATGTCGCTTAAACCATTATAAATATCAGCAGCGTCTAAATCTGTACCTGCTAACATAGGTTGCAAGTCATCTAATGCACCTGATGCTTCTAATGTTTCTTTCATTTTGTCGCCAGAAATAACACCTTCATATTTTGTTGCATCTGCACCATTCACTTGCTCCGTGCCTGCTTCAGATAAACCTGTGGAATTGTCCAAATATGTAATTAAATTGTCTTGTGTGTCATATTCTGCTAATTGTTCTGCTGGAACAGCTTGTTTATACCAAGCGTCCATAGAACCCATGTACATTGTGGTATTTCCCTCTACTTCTTCTGCATAGATTTCCATTTTTTGTACACCACCAAGTTGTTCGCCCATATCCATTATCATTGTCATTTTTAATTTCATAGGGTCTGTAAAAGAAACCATGTCTGCTTTTGTTTGGATATTTACGCTTTCTTCTCCCATGCTCATGCCCATATCCATAACCATTTCAGATTCAACACTTGTAATTTCTCTCATTTTTGCCTGTGCTGCTTCAACCACATCTTCTGGTGATTGACCACTTGCTGCTGGAGTTTCTCCGCCGCCGCCACCACAAGCAGCAACAGAAATTGCCATAACTGCTGTTAAAGCAAGCCCAATTAACTTTTTGTAAAATTTCATTGTTTAAAATCCTCCCTGTACTATAAATTTTATATTTTTGTAGTTATTATAACATACTACACACCATTTTGTTAATAATATTTTGAAAATTAACGCAAAATATATAAAAAAACTGCCGATTGCTCGACAGTTTTGATTTTTTTTATTATAATTCAATTTTTAATGGTTTTAAGTCCCAAATTTCATCAGCATATTGTTGTATAGTTCTATCGCTGGAGAATTTGCCACTTTTTGCCACATTGATAATCGCTTTTTTCGCCCATTCTTTTTTGTTTTTGTATGCTTTATCTACTTCTTGCTGCGCTCTTGCATAGTCTGCATAGTCTTCCAATACGAAATATTCGTCTGGTCTACCACCACGACCGTTCATTAAAGAATCATACAATTCACGGAACAAGTCTGGGTTGCTATCAAAGGTACCATCAATTAATTTTGTCAATATCATACGGACATCTTGGTTGATATTGTAGATTGCCCATGGGTCATAGGAATTGTCTTTATATTTTGCAATGACTTCATCTGCGGACATACCAAATACAAAGATATTGTCTTCTCCTACTTCTTCATGAATCTCTACGTTTGCACCGTCCATTGTTCCAATTGTCAAAGCACCGTTGAGCATAAATTTCATGTTACCTGTTCCAGATGCTTCTTTACTTGCTGTGGAAATTTGTTCACTGACATCTGCCGCTGGTATCAATTTTTCAGCAAGAGATACTCTGTAGTTTTCCATAAACACAACTTTGATTTTTCCCTTAATAGAATCGTCATTATTGATGACATCTGCTACACTGTTAATCAATTTAATAATCAGTTTTGCTCTGTGATAGCCTGCTGCGGATTTTGCACCAAAGATAAAGGTTCTTGGTGTAATATTTAATCCTGGATTGACTTTTAATTGATTATACAAGCCGATAACATGGAATATATTTAACAGTTGTCTCTTATATTCGTGCAAACGTTTTACTTGTATATCAAAGATAGAATCTGGGTTGATATCAATACCCTTGAAGTCTTTGATATATTTTGCAAGTGCAACTTTGTTTTCTCTTTTAATTTCCATAAATTTTTTCTGGAATTTTTCATCTTCTGCATATGGCAGTAGTTTTTCTAATTCTGACAAATTAGTAATCCAGCCATCACCGATTGTTTCTGTAATCAAATCAGCTAATTTTTTATTTGCGTGTCCCAGCCATCTTCTTTGTGTAATACCATTTGTTTTATTATTGAATTTTTCAGGATAAATTTCATAGAAATTCTTTAATTCCTGTTTTTTCAAGATTTCTGTATGCAATGCGGCAACACCATTAACAGAATGACTACCTACAATAGCAAGATATGCCATTCTAATTTGTCCATCTGCGATAATTGCCATATCTCTGATTTTTTGAGGGTCATTACCAAAACGTTCTATCAATGCTGCACAGTATCTCTTATTGATTTCTTCTACAATCTGATAAATACGTGGTAACAAACGGCTAAATAATTCAATAGGCCATTTTTCCAATGCTTCTGCCATAATCGTATGGTTTGTATAAGCACAAATTTGTCTTGTCATAGCCCATGCTTCGTCCCATGACATATCATTGTCATCAACTAATACTCTCATCAACTCTGCTACTGCAACTGCTGGGTGAGTATCGTTGAGCTGGAACGCAATTTTATTTGGCAATTCGCTAAAATCTTCATGGTCTTCTTTATATTTGTTAATTGCTCTTTGCACTGTTGCAGAAATAAAGAAATATTGTTGTTTTAAACGCAATTCTTTACCTGAATAGTGTTCATCTGCTGGGTAAAGTACCTCTGTTAATGTGCTTGCAAGATTTTTTTCAGCCAATGCTTTTTGATAGTCGCCTTGATTGAAAGAGTGCAAGTCCAATTCATTCTTTGGTTTTGCGTCCCACAAACGTAAGGTATTCACTGTATTATTACCATAGCCCAATACAGGGTAGTCATATGGTACAGCAATAATAGATTGATAACCTTCTTGTACAAATCTATAATTGCCATCTTCTTTTTCTACTGCTCTAACATAACCGCCAAATTTTACTTCTACAGCGTATTCATTTCTTCTAATTGACCAAGGGTCACCATGTTCTAGCCAGTTGTCTGGTACTTCTACTTGGTAGCCATTTTCAATTCTTTGCTCAAAGATGCCATAGTGATAACGAATACCACAACCATAAGCAGGTAACTCTAATGTGGAAAGAGAGTCTAAAAAGCAAGCCGCTAAACGTCCTAAACCACCATTGCCTAAACCTGGGTCTGGCTCCATATCTTCAATTAAGTTATAATCAATTCCTAATTCCTCAAATGCGCCTTTGATTTCGTCGTACATCATCAAGTTCATCACAGCGTTGCCTAAAAAACGTCCCATCAAAAATTCCATAGAAAGATAGTACACTGTTTTGACATCTTGTTTTTTATATTCATCATGTGTTTTTATCCATTTATCTGTAATAATGTCTTTTACTGCAAATACCGCAGCTTGATAAAGTTCTTCTGGAGTAGCGTCCTCAATTTTTTTTCTATAGAGACTTTTTACATTACTAATAATTTCTTGTTTGATTTCTTCTTTGCTAAAATTTGTGTAATTCATATTTACCTCCCATGTCATAAACACCTTCGTAGTGAAACAAACTACTTCTTCTACTATAACAGAGGATTTACCACATTGCAAATAAGAAATCACAAATATTTACAATATCGACATAAAAATTATTTTTTGTTTGTGTTTTGTAACATTTTTATTGTATATATTATCCATATTGCAACACTATTCTATCGGAAAAATCAGCAATATGCCAATCAAAAAACCTGCCATTCCTAAAATTGCTAACTTCATTTTTTGCTTTCCATTACATTCTTCGGGTAGTATTCCCCCACAAGCTACCAATAAAAACAGTCCGCTCAACAACGAAAACAGTAATGATATCATGCTTTGCTCTATATGCACATACTCAAAACACAATATTGCTATAAAAAATATGACACAGTGCAGCAAACCATATTTTTTGGTGTTGTAATAAAAATTGCTTGTTTTTTGCTCCAAAAAAGAACTGCCTAATACCCCTAGCACAAGCAAAACCGAATTAATCCAAAAATATTGTCCCTCCAGCACTACAGGTAAAAAACAAAAACACATAAAAGCTAAAAATAATCCGTCAAAAAAGGCAATGGCATACCGAAACTTTTTGCAAAAAAGTACCATCAACAACAACACAACTATCAAAAATAAAAAACAATATTGCATATCCTATAACCTCCCCCGCACAAAATGGTGTTATAGTATATTCTCAATATTGTAATTTATGATAAAAACTTATTTAATTGTAATGGTTTTAAAAATGTTATCCCAAATGACACTATCTTGTTTATCCCATATCATAGCAGCCGTTCTTAAACTAACATAATATACATCATCTTTTTTATCTAAAGCTGTTTGATATAAGGAGGTGTTCTGTAGGCTTTCTTTTTCTACCTTATCTTGTTCTATATAGTTGAGCAAAATATTGTGTTTTTTTATGCTGTCTTCTTTCCATTTCTGTTTCTCTGTACCATATAATTTTTCTGTTATTTCTGTGTAGTCTTCAAAGGAAATCATAGCAACACCTTTTTTATTGATATAAATATTGTGTTTTAATTGTTGTTCTACCTCGTTCCAAGTTATCGTATTTTTGCCCACAGAAAACAAAAGAGTTGGAAAGTCTGCTTCGGTAGAAATAGGATATGGAATGATTTTTATAAATTGCTCATTTAATACAATATTTTGTTCCGCCATTTCTGAAAATAAATTATCTTTTTTGTTTTTGTCCGTACTCAGTTGTAAGGAAAATGTTGCCCCTATATCATACTGTCCATGTATATAAACATCACTGTGTAATTTTATTTCTGCTAATTCTGTGTTGTCTTTTCTGGAAATGCGAATTGCAAATGCATCTTCTTTTTGCTGTGGTGTTTTTTCGATTTCTTCCACAGAAAGCCCTTTTGATTCTATTTCTAAATAGTCATTGATACAATAAATGTCGCCTTGTCTGCTTGTTTCAAAATAGATAATGTCACCATCTTTTAAAATGCCTGCTTTGTCTTCTTTTATAACAATGTCCGTAGTTGGATAACATCTGCAATCTTTTTTGTGTTCCTCATTTCTTACGATAAAAGTAAGCGTTCCATTTCTAATATCAATTTTCTTTTCTGTATACGCTTGTTGTGGTGTAGTCTGTATGTTCTGTGTCGTTTGCTCCTGCGCAAATACTGGCACACTACAAGCCACTACCGCAACACAAATTGCCGCAAATCCTCTTTTCCAATTCATGTCAATCACTCCTTTTGCTTGTCATTTTATTCCATATTCTTTTTTATTGTAACTGTTCTGGAAGCATTATCCCAAACAGTATTATTTTCCATATCCAACAGTGCCGCAATGCTTCGCAAGGTAATGTATGAAACACCCTCTTTTTGTTCTGTGACATTTTCTATCACATTTTCTCCCATACTTCCTAATTCTTTTATGGTATTTTCTTTAAAATCAATAAAAAAGGAGTCTTTTCCTACTACAATATAAGCTAAAATATCATCTTCATCATAGGACATATGCAAATGAACCTTGTTTATATCACGAATCACTCTTATATCTTCTACTATATCTGCAAAATCCTGCATAGAAAGCATAGCTGCGCCATTTTGATTGATATAGACACGATGCTTTAACTGTTTTTGCTGTCCGTTCCATAGCATTGTGTCTTTTCCTACTGTAAATACCATTTGTGGTAAACTTTGTTTTAATTCTTGCGCTTCTTTGTCCCAGTTTCTACAAAGTAATGTCAAAAACTTATCATTTAATAGATTGTCTTCCACTTCCGCAAATAAATTCTTTTCTTTTGTTTTATCCGTGTCTAAAGAAAGTGAAAATATGACTTCGTCCGTATTGTCATAATATCCACCAAAATAAAAAACAAATTTAATATGGATTTCAGCTAACTCTTTTTTATTTTCTCTCGAAATGCAAACCGCAAAATGATTTTGTGCTTCCTGCTCGTCCTCTATTTTTACTGTTTCCGCTGATACCCCTTTTGCCTCTATCTCTAAATAACCACCCTCATTTGTTGCATATCTGTCACCATCTTTGCTTGTCTCAAAGTAAATTACATCACCATCTTGCAAAAGCCCTGCTTTGCTTTCTTTGATTGTAATTTCGCCCTCTGCATAGCATCTCCAATCTCTCCTATGTTCTGTACACTTTGTAGTAAATGTAACTGTTCCGTTGCGAATGTTTACCTCTTTGCTGATATATTGTATCGCTTGCGTGTTTTGTGTTATTGTGCTTTGCTCCTGCGCAAATACAGGCATACTATAAGCCGCTACCGCAACACAAATTGCCGCAAATCCTCTTTTCCAATTCATGTCAATCATTCCTTTTGCTGTTATTATATAGTCTATATTTATGATATTATACTATAATTCTGTCCATATTACTAGCCTTTTCTAGCATTGCATAAGGTGACTACATAAAAAATAGGAAAATAAAAAAATGTTGAAATAAGGAGATAATCATGCTATGATAAAAGTGGCGAAAGCCAAAAAATAGAAAGGTACCCATGACGGGACGGCTGCCTCCTGATTTCCTATTGATTACATAGGGAAGGAGGTGATGCACATGACTGCTTACGAGATTATTTCAATCTTTATCGGTATATTAGGTCTACTAATTACCTCTGGCGGCGTTATCGTTGCATTACTTACTTTTCTCAATATGAGAAAGTAAAAATGCCTATCCTGTCACCCACACAGGATAGGCGGTGTTCGTAAGAACATTACCCAATCAGGTGGCATCCACTTTTGGAGTGGGTGCTTTTCTTTTATTGTTGTATTACTTACTTTTCTTTTATCATTGTAGCACAGTTTCTTTTAAAATGCAATCTATTTTTACTTCCGTATCAAAAGCGGAACACAATCCCCACGACTGCCGCCAAAGCAATATAAAAAATAGGGTGTTTATCAAATTTATTCATAAGAACAAAAAATACAAAAAACAAAATACATTCTTTTACTTGAATCAAATTTGTCCAATCAAAAGCGCCTTGTTGGATTGCCTCAACACGAAGCAAGGCACTGACAAGCACACTAAATCCAGCAGATGCAATCAATCCTGTCACAGTAGGGCGCAAGGTAGAAAATACTTTTTCTACATATTGATTATCTCTAAATTTTTCCAAAAACTTAGACACCCATATAATAATGATAATAGAGGGCATAACCAATCCCACTGTTGCGACAATTCCCCCCAGCAGTCCCATGTTTTGAAAACCTGTATACGTTGCCATGTTAATACCCATAGGGCCAGGAGTCGACTCGGAAATGGCAATCATATCGGAAATCATATCTTTTGTAAACCAATCGTATTTATCCGCCATATCATACAAAAAAGGCAAGGTCGCAAGTCCGCCCCCTATGGCAAACAGTCCTGTTTTAAAAAATTCTACAAAAAGTATCAGCACTTCCATCATACTTTTTTACCACCTTTCAAAAAGAGTCCCAATCCGCCACCAATTACAACAATAATAATAGGGGAAATATCCAATACAAAAGATGCAAGAAAAGCGACAATCGTAATCGCAATACAAACTTGATTGACTGCTGTTTTTTTCCACATACGCACAACTGCATTGACTATCAACACGCCTACTACGACACGGATTGCACCCAATGCATTTTGTACGGCAGGAATTTCAGCAAAATTATTTAAAAAGGCAGCAATAATTGTGACAATAATAATAGAGGGAAACACAACACCTGCTGTTGCAGCAATGCCGCCTAATACACCCTTTCTTTTGTAGCCGATAAAGGTTGCCGTATTGACAGCAATAACGCCTGGTGTACATTGCCCTATTGCAAAATAATCCATAATTTCATCTTCTGTTGCCCATTTGCGTTGTTCTACAATTTCTTTTTGTATCATAGGCAGCATGGCATAGCCACCGCCAAAGGTAAAGCCGCCGATGCGGCAAAATGACAAAAACAAGTCTAGCAATTCTTTCACAACATATCCTCCTCTTTTAGAACTTAAAGACTTTGAAATTCTACCTCAAACTCTACAAACTTTTTGACAAAAACGAAAAGCAAAAGCCCCTTTTGTTGCACAAAAGCGACTTTTTTACTTTAAATTTAAATAAAATAGCTTGTTTTTAGATTAAGCCTTTTTCTTTCCATTTATTTATCAATTCAATCAACTTTTTGCAAAACGTAGTGAAACGAAGTTTTACTTTAAAGTTTTTCGCTTCCTTTTTTCAAAAAGGAACTAGGAGTGTGAGGACAACCTCCTCACGGTCTTAGCTCATTTGTAATTTTTTTGCTTGGTCTGTAGTAATGAGTGTGTTCATAATCTCGTCTAAATCTCCATCAAGAATACCCTCTAATCTGTGCAAGGTCAAACTAACTCTATGGTCTGTGACTCTCCCTTGTGGGAAATTATAGGTTCTAATTCTTTCACTTCTATCACCAGTCCCCACTTGAGAACGTCTATCTGCTGAAATTTCAGCGTCATGTTTTGCCTGCTCCATTTCATACAAGCGAGCATAAAGCACTTTTAACGCTTGTGCTTTATTTTTAATTTGAGATTTTTCATTTTGACAAGAGACGACAATACCCGTAGGAATATGGGTCACTCTTACAGCAGAGTCCGTTGTATTGACGCACTGTCCCCCATTTCCTGAAGAACGAAACACATCAATTCTGACATCATTCATATTTAAATCTACATCTACTTCTTCCGCTTCTGGCAAAACGGCTACTGTCACTGTAGACGTGTGTATTCTTCCGCCACTTTCTGTCGTAGGGATTCTTTGCACTCTATGCACGCCACTCTCATATTTTAAGCGAGAGTATGCGCCTTGTCCCTGTATCATAAAGGAAATTTCTTTAAAACCGCCTAAGTCACTTTCATTGCTGTTCATAATTTCTGTTTTCCAGCGTCGTCTTTCAGCATAGCGAGAATACATACGGAACAAATCGCCCGCAAATAGTGCTGCTTCATCTCCGCCAGCACCACCTCGTATTTCTACAATGACATTTTTTTCATCATTCGGGTCTTTTGGCAAAAGTAGTATGGTGAGTTCCTTTTTTAATTCTTCTAAATGTTGCTTATTTTCAGACAACTCCTCTTTAACCAGTTCTTTCATGTCATCTTCTAGTTTTTCATTTAAAAGCTCTAAATTTTCTGCTATTTCCTGCTCTATTTTTTTATATTGTCTGTATTTTTCTACAATCGGTGTTAAATCGCTGTATTCTTTCATCAATTTGCGCCATTCTGTCTGATTGGCTATGATGTCAGGGTCATTGACTTGTTCCGATAAATCAATATATTTTGTTTCGATTTCTGCTAATCGCTCTAACATAAATTTACTGCTACTCAAAATATGGACAAATATATCCATATCGAGAATTTTACTGCTTCAACGTGTATGCTTTTGACATGATATTCATAGTCTACTCACAAGTTCAGGTACACTCCACAGTCGTAAATTCCGACTTAGCCAGCCGTACATACTTACATTTGCTTTTATTATGCAATTTTGTAAGTTTTTACATCTCTCAAATTTAAACTTGCATTGTAATCTCTATCTGCATGATACCCACATTTACAAACATATTCTCTGTCAGAAAGTTTTAAATCTTTTTTGATAGTTCCACAATTATGACAAAGTTTGCTTGACGGATACCATTTATCTACTATTCTTACCTCAATGCCTAGTTCTTTGCATTTTGCTGTCAGTTTTATCCTAAATTCATAAAATTTTTGTGCTACAACTGCTTTTGAAAGATGTTTATTCTTCATCATACCTTTTACATTTAAGTCCTCAATCGTAATATAAGATGGCTTGGTTTTCACTATCTCACTTACTATTTTATTGACATAATCAGTACGAATATTGTCTATTCTATGATGAAGTTTTTGTACTTTTAACTGTTGCTTTTGGATATTTTGCCGAGTAGCTTCTCCTTTCTTTTTCAAACGTTTTTTACTGTCTTCGTATTTCCTCGAAAGACAACGTTGTTTTCGTTTTAATTGTTTTTCTAGCTTTTTTATTTTTACTGTTTTATTGATGTTTTTATATGATTTTTTGTTACTTAAAACAGCAAATTCCTTTAGTCCTAAGTCTATTCCTATTCCAAAATCATTTAGTTTTGGTTTTTGTATTTCTTCTTCCTCAACAAGCACTGAAACATAATATCTGCCAGCTTTGCATGAAACTGTCCCGCTTCTAATGATTTTGTTTGTGGGAATATAGCCTTTTTCTTTTATTCTCACCCAGCCTAGCGTTGGGATTTTGATTCTATGTCTTTCACATTTTATTATTGTTTTTGCGTCTGTTTTGACAAAATACATTTTTACATCAGACCTGTTTTTCTTTTTAAACTTTGGAAAATTGCTCTGATGGTCAAAAAATCTTCTAAAAGCCTTTCCTGCATTTAGTATACTTTGCTTTACTGACTTGCTACTGACTTGTTTTATCCATTGATACTCTGCATGGTTTGGAAGAAATTTATTGTTGAGCCACTTTGAAAAATCAATCGCTGTTATAAAAGTTTGTTCTTTTTCATAAATTTCTTTGCTGTAAGAAATATAAAAGTTATAAATAAATCGGCAAGTTCCGATTGTTCTATTGATTTTTTGCATTTGTTCCTTGCTGGGATTGATTTCTGTTTTGTAGCTCTTGAGCAATTACTTTGTCCTCCTTTCCATTCAAAATTTCAGCATTATTTCTAAATACTTTTTATCCTATTTTAACATATTTTTCTATATTTTTAGTAACT
>CAMXTM010000022.1 GCA_947246775.1 uncultured Clostridium sp.
TTTTAATACTTCATTACTCTTTTTTAACAATATCATTGCTCCCTGTTCCCATGTGGCACGAAACAAAAATAATACAAAAAATCCTATTGCCATCTGTATAATTCCTGTCAAAAGCAACAGCCATTTTACAGGAATCTTTTTTAATATATAAAATAGTTCTGTTAATCCAAAATAATTTATGATGTTTTGTGTTAGCTCTACAAAACTATTCATAAATTGAGATATTTCTTGAGGGTATCCTCTTGAAATTCTTAATAATGTAATCCCTATCACAACAGTAATATAGAGCAAAAACCTATCTGCTTTTTTCATTGTATTCATTTACGCCGTATCCTATCCGCTTGTTTTTTTCTTTTTAATATCACATACTGCACTCCACATACTATGCAAAGCAACAAAAGTAATATACCAAAACTATTTATTAGTGCTTGGTCTGTCCACATTATTATATTTTCTGTTGCTTTTTGAATTGCTTGCCCCTGCTGTGCTATGTTTTGCTCTATTGGTGCAATATTATTTACCCACTGCTTTAAATAAACATTTTTTTCAAAAACTTGTATGATACTTTGTTTATAAAACACGAGTATTGCACCTGTGCCAAATAACACAGTAAAACAACCCCAAATATGCCCTATTATACGGTTTTTAACAAAACTTCTCTGCTCAGTCTGTTCTAATGCTTCTATTTGCATCATAACATTTATTTCAAAATCTTTTGGTGCTTCATACAATGGCAATTCTTCAAATACTTGCAGCATATTATCATAAAGTAAAAAACTTTCTTTACAACTTGAACATTCTTGTATATGCTGATTTAATTCTTCTGCTTCCTTTTTCGATATTTCACCATCTATATACTTCATAATATATTTTTCCGCATCATAGCATTTCATATGCCCTCACCTTTTCCCTTTTCCAAACTTTCTTTCAGCATTTTACGCCCCCTGAATATTCTGTTTTTTACCTTAGACAATGGCTCACCTATTACATCAGCAATTTCCTGATAGTGTAAACCATGCTGATGATACAAAACAATGGGAATTTTATATAAATCTGGCAACGCTTTTATTGCATATTCCAACTGCTTACTTTGTTCTTTTTTAATATATTCTTTTTCTGGTGTATCATAGTTTGTCAATTCATATGGCATTTCTTCCATACTAATTGTTTCTTGTTTCCTTTTTCTACGATAATCAATGACATGATTTGTACTAATACGAATCAACCATGTAGAAAATTTATATTCTGGCTGATATTTGTCCAAATTTCTATATACTTTAATAAAAATTTCTTGTGCCAAATCATTCGCTTCTTCTGCATCATTTACCATACGCAACACAACAGAATATACAAGATTTTTATATCTATTTAATAATTCTGCAAAAGCACTTTGGTTGCCTGCTACAGATTGCTTTACCAATTCGTAATCTTCTACATTTTTCAATTCTATTTCCTCTCTCTAAACACACCACATTGTTACACTGCATATCGCTACTATAAAATACGAAAAAATATGATATTTGTCTTATATAATGCTTTTACTTTGTTCCCTATTCTATCATAAAATTAAATAAAAAAAAAGTACATCTCACTTGATATACTTTTCTTTCACATTATGAACTAATCATCAATACAATGATAAATTTCTTGTATTAGCTTTTTTGTCATTTTTAAATCCTCAAAGCACATTACATTTAAACTATTTCTAAGTGTATTGTAAAATGCATCATCTGTTTCTAAAGAGTGAGAAGCAACTAAAACATCTTCAAACAAATAGTCAAAAGAAATATCAAAAATTTCTAACATTTTATCAATTTTATCCATACCTACTAATTTTTTACCTTTTTCTATTCTTGTAATATTACTTTGGTCTACATCAATTTTTAAGCCTAAGTCTTCTTGTTTCCAACCTTTACTTTCTCTTAACATTCGTATTTTATTACCAATCAACTCTTTATCTATCTCCATTTTTAACTCCTGCTTTCATTGATAATATTGACAACATTTAACAAAGATTTTTTCTGATTTTCATTTAAATTAAGAGATTTAACATAGCAAAGTATTTCTTGTATTTCTATATTTTTAAGAATAGCTTTATTATTTGAATACTCACCTAAACATTCTCCTAATGTTAAATGAAAAGCATTTAATATTTTAATGATGGTTAAAACAGAAGGTCTGGCAACACCTCTTTCAATACTACCTAAATATTTATAACCAATTCCAACCTTTTCAGCAAATACTTCTTGAGAATATCCTAATTTTTGCCTATAAAAATTAATGTTCTTTGAAAAATTTACATAATCGAACATAAAAATCCTCCTATAAATGATATTTCATTACGATTATTCCAAAATAAATAAATTACAAATTATATTTACCTTTTAAATAATTTAAAAAATTTTCTAGTTCTTCATTTGCTTTTTCTGGTAAATTGCTAAAGTAAATTATTTTAGGTTTTATATCATTCGTAGGTAAAGGAATTTTTGCAACACCAAGCAAATAATCTAATGATACATTAAAATATTTTGCTATTTTTATTTTCATATTATCATCAGGTGTAATAATATTTCTTTCATACAATGAAATAGAATTTTCCGAAACAGAAAGTATTTTTGCCAAATCTTTTTGAGTTAATCCTCTTTCTTTTCTAAGTTCACTTAGTCTACTTCCATCCATTTATTTACCTCTAACATACACAAACTATTTTTCTCTTATTTCTAAAAGTTCATCAAAAGAACAATCAAAATAGGCACATAATTTTATCATTAAATTAGTATCAATACGTTGAAAATCATCTCTACAATATCTGTTGAAATTGCCTCGCTGTAAATCTAAATCTTTACATATTTTTGTTTTAGATATATTTTTCTCTTGAAGTAATTCCATAATTCTAATATGAATATATTTCATATTTTTACCTCCAAATTTATATCTATATTATTATCTGTTATAATTATTTTAATCTAATAAATCTTCATAGGAAACATTTAAAACTTTTGAAAATACTTTTAATTCTATATCTGTTACAAATCTTTTACCATCTTCAATTCTTTGTATTGCATTTTTATCTACATCTAGTCCAGCAATCTGTAACATATCTGCTAACTTTTTTTGAGAAGTTTTTGGAAAAAGCTGTTTTCTAAACTGTTTTATTTTTGTACCACAAATATTATTTTTTCCAGATGCCGCTTTATTTTTATACATTTTTAATTCTCCTTAATCTTTAAAAAAGAATATTGCTTTTTTAAAAATTATATGATACAGTATATATAAAATTGACATCTTGTAAATGTCATTTAATCTTTTAACAAGGAGATATATATGAAGAAAAACAAAAAAAAGAACTTTGACGATATTTGCAAAGCAATTGCATTAAAACATGGTGTGTCTGTAGAAGAGGTCAAAAGAGATATGCAAGCAGCAATTAACGATTCTTTTCAAAATCCCACACCACAACAAAAAGCATTTCAAGACAGCATTGACAGAAAAGCAGAAATTCCTACACCAGAAGAACTTATCTATTTTATAACAAAAAACATAAAATAACAAAAAAAGACCTTGAGAACCTCTCTCAAAGTCTTTTTCTTTTATTCTTCAAAGGCAATAGAAATTGTTTTTCTATCTTCCCCCAAAACTGTTTTCTCAAATATCTTTGTAGCATTTTCTAAATATAATTCTGGTTCTAAAAGCGATGGACTAAAATGTGTTAGCCACAACTGCTGTACTTCCGCCTGCTTTGCCAATCTTGCTGCCTCTGAAAACAACATATGTTTTTTTTGAATCGCTTTTTGTTTTTTTTCTTCCTCACCATACATTCCCTCACAAATAAACAAATCTACTTTTTTTGCAAAAGGAATTAGTCTATCAACTGGTCTACTATCTGTACAATACACTACAGAAATACCTTTTCTTTCTGCTCCCATTACCATATCACTTGTATATTCTTTTCCCTCATAATAGGCAATACCCTCTTTTTGCAGTTTTGACCAGATTACTTTAGGAATATTTTGTTGCAATGCCCTTTCTGGGTCAAATTTTCCTTTTCTTGGTACATCAATGCGATAGGCATAACATTTTACCATATGGTCAGCCAATGTATAAGATATGCGAAAATCATTTACTTCAATTACATTAGGTGTATCCTCTTTTAGTTCTATATATTTCAAAGGATATGGCAACTCTGGTGCAATTCTTCTTAGTCCCTCCACAACATATTGTAATCCTGCCCCTCCTATCAATGTTAAAGGCTCTGTACGTCCTGCATTTCCTATTGCCAAAAGCATACCTGGCAGCCCTGATATATGGTCAGCATGAAAATGTGTAAAACAAATCACATCTACTGCCTTAAATCCCCAGCCTAACAATTTCATTGTTACCTGTGTTCCCTCACCACAATCTATCAAAAGCAATCGACCATTTAATCTTGCTAACATAGATGTTAAAAAACGGTCAGGCATAGGCATCATGCCCCCTGTCCCTAATAAACAAATATCTAACATAATACTTTTTTCTCCTTTTCTATTTTGTCCATTTTACCACAAAAATAAAAAGCAGGCTACCTATTCACCTGCTTTTATGCCTTTCATTTAACTGCCATATCTACTTGTTGCTGTATAATCTACTGTACCATTTTCTCTTGTTCTTTTTAATACATATGCTCCATCTGCTTGATGAATCACATCTATTTTAATATTTCCTATGTTTGGATTTTCTGGTGCTAAAAATCTAACCTTTATTACGCCATTTTTCATAGTAGATTCTATCTTTACAGGAACAGTTAAATCATTCCTAAATTTAAAATCAATGCTGCCCCATGATGCTGTAGCATCTCTACCTTTCGCCATATAAGCTACAGGCAAAGAGTGGTTTCTTCTTTCTGTAATCGTCATACCAGAATACAATGCTGCTTGATATAACGTAGATGATATTTGACAAATTCCTCCGCCTATTCCTGTAGCTGTTTTTCCATTGGAATAAATACCTGCTTCTTTATAGTCTCTACCATTATGACTATTTTTTAATATGACATTATTATAAGAAAAACTATCTCCTGGTTGTAATATAATACCATTGATAGAATCTGATGCTAAATGCATATTATAATTTCTGTTAATAGAATCTGCCCCTGTATATTTTGTTGTATAAGATGCTATGTCAAAATCAAAATTTAATTCTTTTGGTTGCTCTGGTTCTTCTGGTTCTGGTACTACTTCTGGTTCTGGTTCTTCTATTATAATAAATGGTTCTTCTTCTGCTACACTATTTTCTGACACAATTGGTACTGTACTATTTTCTGTTGCATCTACTATTGGTGTATTTCCTACTACCATTGTTAACACCAATAAATCCGCTACTGATTTTATCATATATGTATTTCCTCCTAATTTTTTCTATATTGCACCCACGCTCTTTTATTATAACTGTTTTATGTCATCTATGCAATATTTTCCACATTCCACATTATGTCAAAAAAGGTATTTTAATTTTCGTAATTTCTACTTTTTTTAATAAAGATTTATTGTTTTTGGTTTCAAAGTAGAAATATTATAGTAAAACAAAAATATTTATATGCTTAAAAAAATGGAAGTAAACTAATACAATACTTCTATTTTTATTTTAAACGATATTACATTTTAAAATTACAAATATTTTGCTCTAATTTATTTGCTGTTTCTTTTAGATTTAATGCAGACTGTTTTACTTTTTTAAAAGACTTTGAAACATTTATAATAATTCCATTCGTTTCCTGCGTATTGGTTACATTACTTTCTGCAATATCAGACAATCCCTCAATCATATTCATCATTTCTTTTCTTGACTGTTCCAAGTCTTGCGTTTTGCTTTCAATACTTCTTATATTTTCAATAGACATTTGTATTTCTTCTATGACCTCACAAACAGATTCTTCTGTGCTTGTAATATACTGATTTTGTTTTACGATAACTTCCTGCATATGCTGCATTGCTTCTACAACCTGCCCTGCATTTATAATCAATACATTTACTATCTGCTCAATTTTATTGCTTGCTTCATTAGATTGTTTTGCCAATATTTGTATTTCATCAGCTACAACAGCAAAACCTTTTCCCATTTCTCCAACTCTTGCTGCTTCTATATTGGCATTTAATGACAAAATATTTGTTTGTCTTGCAATTTCAGATATAAAGCCGATTGTTTCATGGATTGTTTTTGCAGATGTATTTGTTTGCTCTGTTAAATTTGCAATCATATTAACCGCTTTTCCTACTTCATCATTGATGTCTTTTAATCCCTCAACAGCGATACCTGTTTTATCACTAGAAACCAACATATTATCTGCACTTTTATTTAATGCTTCTGCTTCGCTACCAGTTTGAATAATTAAATTTCCCATATATGTAATATTATCAGATGCATTTTTCGTATCTTTTGCCTGTGATACTGCACCTGTGGTAATGGTATCTACTGACTGCATGACATAATCCATATTGGCAAAAGTTTGTTGAGAAGTCTGCTCTAACAAATCAGAAGAATGAATTAACTGATTCGTGCTATTTCGTATTCCTCCAATAATATTACGCAAGTCAATTTGCAACTTTGCAATTACTTTTGTCAAATCGCCTATTTCATCTTTTCGCTTCATGTGTTTTTGGTTTAATGAAACATTAAGATTTCCTGAAGCAATTTCTTCTACGCAAACAATTTCCGCACGGATTGCTTTTGATATAGAATTTGCTACCAAACCGCCTATTATAATACTAATTAATGCAATGATAATCACAACCACAACCATATAAAATACAGCACTAAAAACACGCTCTATTGTTTTATTTTTATTCATGCCCGCAAAAACTATGCCAATTGGTATCGTTTGTTCATCACTCTGAAATACAGGTACATAATAGCCATAATACATTTCACCATCAATCGAAACACTTTCACTAAAATATTCTTCTCCTTTTTGAAGTACTTCTTGCTGAATTTTATCGCCTGCTGGGCTACCAAGAATACGATTTCCATTTTTATCTATAACTGATGTCATAATTCTTTCTGCTCCATAAAAAAAAGTGACTTCCATTCCAGATTTTTCTTTAATCGTATCCAGTAATTTTTCTGAACGGGAAATATTATAGCCACCTTTCCATATGTTCCCATTTTTTCCCAATGTATAAGAACCAGAATTTTGGTCATATGCCGCTAGTGTTGCTGACGCTGTGCCTCGTAGTGAGTTTTCTACTTGATGAAGAATAGAAGTTCTTAGGGTGGTGAGTGCTATCACAACAATAATCACTCCTAGTATACTAATTGGCAGAAACACACACAATAACATTTTTTTACGAATTGTTAATTTCATTTATATTTTTCCCCCTTGTCATTCTACTACAACAACATTTTCATAATACCAGTTCATTGCACCAGTAATCGTTGCATCATCTAGTGTTGTTCCTGCACTTCCTATTATTTTGCCTGTATTTGTTCTCATTTCTCCATCAAAAACATTATTACTACCATTTAATATTGCCGCCATCGCTTCGGAAACTTTTTCTTGTGTTCCTGCTGCACAAAAAGAAGCTAAATCTGTAATGCCTATGAGTCCCTCGTTAATACCTCCATAATAATTTTCACCGTTCCATGTTCCTTTTATAATAGAATCTAGTGCATCAGTATAGTAAGCGCTCCAGTTCCAAATGACACTACATAAGCACGCTTTTGGAATTTCTTTGCTCATATCAGAATTATAACCAATTCCATATACTCCATATTCTTGTGCCAATGTCATAGGGTAAAATGTATCACAATGCTGCGCCATAACATCACAACCCATATCAAGCAGTTTTATAGAAGCTGCTTTTTCTTTTTCTGCATCATACCAGCTATTTGTGACTGCTACATAAATTTTTGCATTGGGATTGACTGACGCTACCCCAATCGCAAAGGCATCAATTCCTCCTGTTACTTCTGAATTAGAGCTATCTTGTGCTGCAACATAACCTATTTTGTTGCTTGTAGTGTTCATACCTGCTACAATACCACTCAAATATCTCGCTTGATAAATTCGTCCAAAATAATTATTGAAATTCTTTCCATTTGACATATAACCTGTGCCATGTGAAAAATATACATCGGGATATTTTTCTGCCATTTCTGCCGTAACTTCCATATAGCCCCAGCTTGTAGCAAAAATAACATTACAGCCATCTGCAACAAATTCTTCTATTGCCGCCCTTGTTCCTTCTGTATCTGTATCATTTACTATTTTTCGCTCAATTTGTTGGTCTGATAATCCTAAATTATCCTGCATTCCTAATATACCAAGGTCATGCGTATAGGAGTAGCCGCTGCCCTCTGCTGGGTCAGAAATAAATAATACCCCTACCTTAATATTTTCTTTGTTAATATCTTGTGTTGTATTAGCTTGAGTGATATTTGTATTAACACTATTTTCTTCTGATATTTCATAACCACTGTTTGTTGCATAGTCATCTGGTGTTACTGTTTCCCTTTTGCAGCCTGTCATATTACTTATCAAAAATAATATTGCTATAAAATATGCTATTTTTTTCATAATATTCTCCTTGGTGAAAGACATAAAAATAATATTTACACTTAAAAAGTAAATTTTCTAATTTTTCACTGTTTTTTTATTCCATTAATTTATTATAGCACAAACAACAAAATAATTTAATATTTTTCAAATAATATCAAAAATCGACTGCTAGAATATTGCTATATTACACTCAACAAAAAATTATGATATAGCGAAAAACACTGATAAATACAGCATTTTCCGCTTTTACTTAAATTGCTCATTTTGGGGAAGCGTTAGATATAGCAAGGGATTATCTCAATCAACAAAAAGTATTTGAAATGGGAAACACCAGCAACATCACATGGAAATAGCACAACAACAAAAGCAGAGCTTTCGCTCTGCTTTTCATTTTTATTATCTCCAAGTATATTTATCTGCCAATTCCACAATGCTATCATAAATTGCTTGTGCCATTTTATCATGATTTGCTGTATTTGAAATCTTTAACGCATCACCTGGGTTTGACAAAAATAAGGTTTCTACAATAACAGATGGTACTACTGTAGAATTTAGTAATATCAAGTTTTTCTGATGTTGTGTATCATACTTCAAACCTCTATTATTCGTAGACAAAGCATTTATTGTTCTTTGAAGCAATGTTGTTGCTACAATTTGACTTGTTAATTTTCCTTGCACATCATTACTATGTGTTATAAAAAGTACTTCTGTACCATTTGGTGTTGGGTTAGGGCTTGCTGAATTCATATGGATTGATATAAGCACATCAGCCATATCATTCGCCGTATTTGCTCTATGTCTATTTTCTGGTCTTGTATCACTATTTCTTGTTAAATATACTTTTACCTTATCTGTATTTTGAAGTAAAGCATATGCTCTATTCACAATAGAAAGGGTAATATCTTTTTCATTTAAACCATTTCCACTTGTACCTGGGTCATTTCCACCATGCCCTGCGTCAAGAAGTACCACTTTAGAATACACTTCTTTTGGATTTTTAATATTGATGTAATAATTATTAACATCTTCTGTTACTGTAAATGCTCTAATTTTACTTTCTGAAAATGAAAATGTTGTTTTTCCTCCCTCATTTGACAAGGTTACACTCTCTACACCATCACAGTCTAATTTCATTGTGCCATAGCCATATGTATTTGTAAAATCTCCAGGCAGTACCACTTTATACTGGTTATTTAAGTAATTATCTGTATGTGTTATGGCATTTGTATCAAAAGTATTTACCTTTTTTAATACAATCGCTTTTTTAGAGCTATCATAACTTATATTATCCAATGTAGATTTTGTTACGGTTACAATAATATTATTTCCATTTTGCCTAACATCATATTCTGCTGTATCTTTCATTTCTAGTACAACACGAGCTGTTTTTTCTTCATACATACTGGTACGAATTGCTGTTACTTGACTTAATCCTTGTGTAGAAGGATTTGGCTCTAAATTCGATGTTGCATATGGTATATCTATTACAAGTCTATTTGGATTAGTCAGTGTACTTATATTTTTGCCAAGTGGTGCATTTCCTGTAATTTGTATGGTATCTGTTGTACCACTATTTGTTGTCGTCAAACTTTGCACAACACTCTCTTGAAAAGAAACTGTCAAACTTGTTTTATCTGCACTTTGCGCCAACTGATATTTTATAGGTACTTTTAAATCCAAAACAACCCTTGTTACAGCAACGCCCTCTACATCATGCTGTGCAGAACGGATACCTGACACAAAAGGACTCGTTGTAACAGTGATATTATCGCTTGGCAAACCTTTTTCTGCATAGTAAACATCCAAAACAATCCTTGTATCATCTACATACACATTTTGATATTTTTCTATCGGTGCTGATGCTGACACTGTAAATACTTGCTGTGCAGCAGAACTTGCTGGTACTGTTACATTTGTTACTTTAATATTTTGTGTTGGTACATTGCCACTATCGTTTCCTGTATTTGGTGTTGTATTTGTACTTGGTGTTGTGTTTGTATTTGGTGTTGTGTTTGTATTTGGTGTCGTATTTGTGCTTGGTGTTGTGTTTATACTTGGTGTTGTATTTGTATTTGGTGTTGTGTTTGTACTTGGTGTTGTGTTTACACTTGGTGTCGTGTTTGTATTTGGTGTTGTGTTTGCACTTGGTGTTGTGTTTATACTTGGTGTTGTACTTACATTTTCATTATTTACATAATGGTCAACATCACCATCTACCTCCACATTATTATTCGTTTGTTCACTGTTGTCTGTTTGTTCATTCTTATTTACTTCTTCCTCTATCTGTTGCTGTTTTTCCGCAATACTTACTAATCTTGTTTTAGCATTCCAACCAACCGTACAATCCAATGCTTCTGAAACCGCTCTTACTGGTATCACTGTTCTATCATTTATGATTTTTGCAGGTACATCTATTTCAAAAGCAACTCCATTTTTAGTACAAACTTTATTATCAATTTTTAATGTCACAACATCATTTTGCTTTTTTACATATACCTCTTTTGTGTCAGGATTCCAAGCTACTTCTGCTCCCATTGTTTCAAATACAGCTCTTGCAGGAACAAGTGTCCTATCTTCCAATATTACAGGTGGCATATCTTCTACTTCCATTTGGTTTCCATTGATTTCAATTTTTACTTCCTCTGCCTTATAATGATGCATTTTACCATCATAATACAAATTCATATCAATTTGAGCAGCATATGCATTTACATTACCCAAAATCATTGAACATAATGCTGTTGTAGCTAATATACGTTTCTTTTTTTGATACATTACTATTTCCTCCTATATTTCATAGCTGTCATTTTTAGTATAACAAAAAAGTAGTATTTTGTAACAAAAAAAGAAATTATGAAATAAAATTGTAATAAATAGTTCTTTATTATCTCCAACGATAATTGTCCGCTAATTCTATAATACTATCATATATCGCCTGTGCAGCCTGTTCTTGATACATTTCATTTGATATTTTTAAAGCATCTCCTGGATTTGACAAAAACAAGGTTTCTACAATAACTGCTGGTACAGTTGTTCTATTGAGTACAATCAAATTCTTTTGCTCTGCTGTATCATATTTTAACCCTCTATCATTTGTTCCTAATGCATTTACTACATTCTTCAGCAATACTGTTGCAACTGCTTTACTTGTTAGTTTCCCTTCTTTATCTGTCTCATGTGTTATAAAAAGTACCTCTGTACCATTTGGTGTTGGGTTTGGATTTGCTGAGTTCATATGTATTGATATAAAAACATCACCTATATCATTTGCCATAGATGCCCTTGCGCCATTTTCGGGATAGGTGTCACCTATTCTTGTTACATATGTTTTTACCTTTGTAGTATTTTGCAATTTGCTATATGTCTTTTGTAATACTGCCAGGGTCATGTCTTTTTCTTTTATATTATTTCCATTTGTGCCAGGGTCACGTCCACCATGTCCTGCATCTAATACTAACACTTTATCATACACTTCTTTTGGATTTTTAATATTGATGTAATAGGAATTTGCATCTTCTGTTACAGTAAATGCATAAATATTATTTTCTTCAAATGTAATTGCTGTTTTTCCGCCCTCTTGACTCACCGTTACAGATACCAATTCTGTTGTATTTAACATCATTGTACCACTGCCATAAAGACCACTATAATCACCTGGCAATATAATTTGATACTTTTTATTTAAATAGTCGTCTATGTGTTTTACATTATCTACTGCAAACAAATCTAATTTTGAAAGTTTAATCGCTTTTCTCGTTGGCTCATAAGTTATATTTTTTAATTGGTTTGGTCTATTTGTATTTGTGGTAATCGTATCCATAGTTACATCTGTACTTGTAGTATTATTTGTATCTGTATTGTTACCTGTATTTGGTTTTGCATTTGGGTCTACATCTATAATAACGCTTGCATCATTATCTATATTTGTGTTTCCACTAGAGTTATTGATATCTGTGTTTGTGTTTGTATTGGTATTTTCATTTGTATTTACATTTGGGTCAGCTCTTTCTGCTCCCTCAAAATAAACTTCAACACTATCATCATCATCATTTAATGCAATATCATATTCCCATTCTTTTTCTAATTTAAAAACAATCCTTGTAATTGTGACATCTTTATTATCACTATACTGAGAAGACACAACTTCTTTTACCACATCACTTGTTTCTATTTCAAGATGGTCTGTTAATATCTCTTTTTGTGCATAATAAACATCTATTACAATCTCATTTTCATTTCCTGCTACTTCTTGAAATTTTGCAATTTCATCAGAAGCCATAATGGTAAATACTTGCTTTTCACTTTTAGACTTAGGTACAACAATTTCTGTAACACCAACATTTTCTTTTGGAATTTTTCCTGTACCACCATGTGCATATTCTTTTTGCTCTGTTGCACTTACTTTAGTATCATTATCTTCTTTATTTTCAGTATCATTATCATTACTATTGCTCATATCATTACTATTATCATTATTGTTATTATCTTCTACAACAGTATTATCTTCAGGTGGTATCACTTCTTCTACTTTTTCATCAATTGTAACAATTCTTGTATTTTCGTCCCAACCTACAGTGCAGCCAAGTGCTTCCGAAACTGCCCTTACTGGTATCATTGTTCTTTCGTTTATTACTTTTGCAGGCACGTCCATTGTAAATGTTTCACCATTTTTTGTTGCTACATTTTTATCCACTTTTAATACAATCAATTCTTCTTCTTTTCTAACATAAACTTCTTGCGTGACCTCATTCCACACAACTTCTGCTCCCAATGCTTCAAATACTGCTCTTGCAGGCACTAGCGTTCTATCATAAAGTACAATCGGTGGCATATCTCCATCTGGCAATACATTACCATTTAGTACAATGCTAATACTTTCTGCTTCATAATTGTGCATTTTTGCATCGTACAACAATCTCATTTTGACTGTACTACCATAGACTTCTATATTTGCTATATTTCCTAAAAATAAAACACCCGCTATTGTACTATAAAGCAGTCTGTTCCACTTTTTATTCATTTGTAATGTTGCTACTCAAAATATGGACAATATACCCATACCGAGAATTTTACTGTTTCAACGTGTATGCTTTTGACATGATATTCATAGTCTACT
>CAMXTM010000023.1 GCA_947246775.1 uncultured Clostridium sp.
TACCAGTATAATGCTTTTTTCATCTACTGCTGTAACAAAGTCTTTTGTCTTTGCTGGGAATATACTCCTAACAATCTCTACTACATTCATTTCTTTATCAATGTTTGTCTCAATTAAATAAACAATTCTTCTAATATTATTTTCAATATGCAGTTTCTTTGCTCTACTATAAATATCTACCAAAAGCAAATTGTCCAAAAGGAGATTCTTAATAAAATTATCTTTATCATATCTCTCCTTATATGCTACCAACAGGCTCTGTATCTGGAAAGCTGCTATTTTTCCAATCTTATAGCCTTCCTCATCTTCCCCTTTGACCTGTATAACATATTCTGGTACTCCATTGTCATAAATCTTAAAATACTGATAACCCAATATCAATTGGCTCTCTGCTTGAGAACTGACAAAATTCTCTACTGTCTCAATCTGTCTACCAATCATATTTTCTTCTGTTGTTGCAATCACTTTACCTTCTTTTTCCACAACGCTAAGTTCTTTTCTTGTAATGTTCTTTAACCCGTCAATGGTATTCTGCAAAATCTGATTTGAAATCATTATCCTCACCTCGAAATTGTATGTGTTCTGTCCTCTACGTGCCATTTTGTTTTTGGTTATGAAACGTACGCCGAATCCTTTTATACGAGTTTCTTTTGTTCATTTCATTCAATAACAAAAATACTATCCTTTTCTCTATTTTATACTAAAATACCAAAAAAATAAAGAGAAATTTTAAAAAAACATACAATTTTTATATCCCAATAAATTTATAAAAAATCTACCTTTTTTCTACCCCTTTTTTTATAAAAAACTCTACAAGTGAAATAAAATAACACTTCTTTTTCATTAAAAAATAGTATTTTTAACTAAATTATAAAAATTATTTTTTATTTTATTGATTTATTACAATTTTTGTTTTTAAAATGTTTGATTATTTTTATAGAATTACCATAAAAATATGTATTTTAGTCATAATATGACAACAATAATGTCCAACAACATAAACTATTTTTTCTCTTTTTGCCTGCATTATTTTATGGCATACATTAAAAAATTCGTTAAAATAAACAAAAGAATACACTTTACTCATTTTTTTACTTTTTTCGGCTTTTTGTTTTTTTGTTGTTTAAAATGCTATTGTATATTTTACCATTTTTATATCATTTTCACTTAAATATAATAACAAAAATTGTTATTTTGTCAATATTTTTTTATATTATTTAAGAATAATATCATTATTATTGTAATAATAAAAAAACAATGTTTCCTTTTTTGTTACTTTTTATATCTATTTAGTAATAAATAACAACACAAAACAATAGTCATTATGACATCATTTCTGAATTTTTATACAAAAAAATAGCGTACTCTTTTTTGGTCAATTACGCTATTTTTTATAATCTACATTACCAATTCTTTTCCATATCTTCCATCTTTTTTAAACACAATTCAAATGTTTTTATTTTTTCATTTAAAGTTGCTTTTTCTTCTACTGTCGCTGTACTATCTCCTTGTACCATTTTTGCCAAATCCAAGCTACGTTTCAACCACTTTTTATATATTTCCCAACTATCTTTTCCATCATTAACAATCGTTACACTAGTAAAGCCCTTTTTATTCATTTCTTTTGCAATGTTCTCTGCTTCTTCCATAGACCTCGCTTGTTGGTACACATAATACTTTCCTTGCTCATCTCCATTACCATTTTTATCTAAATATCTTATCTCTATCAATGTCTTCTCCTCCTTTATTCTTTTATTATAATCATAGACAATCACAGCACAAATTGCAACAGCAAATAAATATTTTTTTACTCTATTGCTTTTTAAATTTTGTTGTTGTATCATAAGCAAAATATAGATATTTTTTTAACAAAAAGCAATAAAAAGAGTAGAAAGGAAAGATAGTATGAAACTAAAAGGAATTATTTTTACAATTATATCTGCTACACTATTTGGCTGTGCGCCCGCTATTATACAAAAAATATATTCCTACGGCGCAACTCCAGAAACAGTTACTTTTTTTAGGAACTTTTTTGCAGTACCAATTACATTCCTTATCATTGCATTACAAAAAGGTCACTTAAAACAACTTTGTATTACCAAAAAGCAACTTTTTTCGATTGCGGTGATTGCTTGTTTTGGTCTTGCCTGTGCTACGTTGACATTAGTTTCTTCCTACCCTTTTATTGGTACTAGCATGGCTACTACATTACACTTTTTATATCCTGTATTTGTGGCACTGATTTGCTTTTTATTTTTTAAAGAAAAGCTCGGAAAAACAAAAATATTCGCACTTGTACTATCTGTTGTGGGTATTTTATTTTTCTTCCAAAAAGGCGGTGGCAGCAATCACATTTATTTAGGCATTTTTTTAAGTGTGATATCTGGTTTAGCAAATGCTTTTTACATGGTAGGACTAGACAAATTTAATTTAAGAGAAATTCCCTCTATGGTGCTGACTTTTTTTATATCCTCTTTTGCAGCAATGGGTCTACTCCTTTTTGGTATTTGCACAAACCGTATACACTTTGCCTTACCTCACCAAGCATACTTCTTTATGTTTTTAAACAGTGTGCTAATTGCTTTTATTGCCATTGCTTTGCTTCAAATTGGTATAAAATACCTCAATGCTACTATGGCAGCAATGCTCAGCCTTTTTGAACCTGTTACAAGTAATGTTATTGGTATCTGCTTTATGGGGGAAGACATGACAATTAAAAAATTAATAGGCAGTATTATTATACTCATTTCTGCTATGATGATTATCTTATTTGACCATTCCAAAGCGGAACTAGAAAATAAACAATCATAATCCTTAAAAACAGCGTGCCGACTCTCTCGACACGCTACTTTTTATTCGTCTTCTTTTGTCATTATCCAATTGCCCCCTATTTTTGTAAATTCCAATGTTTCTGTATGGTCAAATTCGCCAAAATACAAAAAGTCTACTGTAACATAATATTTTCCATCTTTTTGTTCTAAAAATTTTGCACTATGTGGGTGACATACTACTGCACCATATCCTCTACTCCCTCTCCGAAGATATAAATTACCATCATATTCTAAAAAATCTTTATTAAACCATTTATTGATTACACTATCAGACAAATATTCTCTCAAATAATGTCTTACTTCCTCATTGCTTTTAAAATTATTTACTATATAATAGTCACTTTGGGTTGGGTCTTTAAAATAGTTTCCCCTTGGCGCTTCTCCTTTTGCGTCATACAACATTGCAGGCAAACCATCACCATTATTATATACTTCTTCACTATCATAAACAGCAAAATAATGTTTTTCCCAATCTACATCAGCACAAAACATTTCTTCTACACAGTCACTTAATACCTCTATATTTTCTCTTACTTCACTTAAAAAAGCATTATGTTGTTTGCTGCCCAATTTGTGAACGATTGGCTTTGCATTGTTATCAGAAAGGCTTACTGTTTTTGTTTTAGCGTCCCATGCCACAGTATAACCAAATTCCTCCGCAACATATTTTACAGGAACATACACTATTTCTGCATCATCATAAATTGCGGTGCAGTCCATCATAGCAAACCATTCTCCATTCCCTATCACATTTCCATTTTCGTCAGAGGTTTCCAAAGATACCCAATATGCTGATTCTCCACGTTGAAACGAAACTTCATACTGTGTTAGCCATTCTTTACCATCATCAAAAAAATCATCATAAACAGCACCATTTTTTACATCATATTTTTTTGAAAATGTCACAATATTTTCTTTTTCATCATATGTCATTTCCGCCCCGATTATCTTTGCCATTTCTTCTATTGGCACAACAACACGATTATCTCTACTAAAAATAAAAGGCTTATTTTGTACAAACTCTATTTTCTCACCATTTAGTAAAATTGTAACTTCTTGTGCTGCATACGCTGTAGTCATAAAACAAAACAGCATAATGATTGTTAAAACATGAATAATATGTTTTTTCATATTCTATCCCTCCTTTTTTTGATATAACAAAGAGTGCTGCCCTGCAACACTCTTTTCTATTTATTATAATTTTTCTATTGTTTCCATAATATAATCTGCAACTTGTGCGGAAGTAGCACCATTAGAGCGTCCTGTTGTATACACTTTTCTTTCTGTTTGTGTACAAATGTCAAGTGCTTTTTCCAACTTGTCCGCTTCTGCTTGAAAACCAATATGAGACAGCAGCAATACAACCGCTCTAATTACGCTACAAGGGTCAGCATAAATATCTCTACCCTCTGCAACCATTCTTGGTGCTGAACCATGAATTGCTTCAAACATAGCATACTTTTTACCAATATTAGCACTACCTGCTGTACCAACACCACCTTGGAACTCTGCTGCTTCATCTGTAATAATATCACCATAAAGATTTGGCAATACTACTACTTGGAACTGTTGACGACGTTTTTCATCTACTAATTTTGCTGTCATAATATCAACGTACCAGTCATCTGCTTCGATACCTTCATACTCTTTTGCAATATTATAAAATACTTCCAAAAATTTACCATCTGTTGCTTTGATAATATTTGCTTTTGTAACCGCTGTTACTCTTGTCCTTTTATTCTTTTTTGCATACTCAAATGCGGCTCTAATAATTCTTTCTGTACCCTCTTGTGTTGCTACTGTAAAGTCAATGTTAATATCTTCATTGACTGCAAAGCCTTTACTACCTAATGTATAAGCACCCTCTGTGTTTTCTCTATAAAATACCCAATCAATGCCCTGTTCTGGTACTTTTACTGGTCTTACATTAGCAAACAAATCTAATTCTTTTCTCATAGCAACATTTGCACTTTCAATATTAGGCCATGGGTCGCCTGCTCTTGGTGTTGTTGTAGGGCCTTTTAAAATAACATCACATTGTTTTAGTTCTTCTACAACATTATCAGGAATTGCCTTCATTGCTTCTACTCTTTTTTCTATTGTCAAATCATTTATCATTTTAAATACAACTTTTCCACTTGCTACAGCATCTTTTAACAAAAATTCCATAATTCTTTTTGCTTGTGCTGTAATCGCAGGACCAATGCCATCGCCTCCCGCAATGCCAATCACAATTTGGTCTTTTGCTTGATAGTCTACAAAGTCTTTTTGCTGTTTCATTCTTTCTACTCTTGCCATTTGCTCCTCAAGCAGTTGCCCAAAGCGTTCCTTTGCCTTTTCAATTTGCTCATTCATTTCTTTTCTTCCTCTCTATGATTTTCTTTACCAGTTTGCTCCATAGCACGTATTGTTACACGCTCCAGTTCCTCATCTGTAATCACTGTCACACGTCCCTCATTATACTGCTCATTTACCCACTGATATACTATATTCACAATATCATCTGTCTTTGCTACAGCGTCATCACCTCTCAAATGGAAATATGTATTTATCCAATGAGCAATGCCACTTGTTCCAGATGTATTTGAAATCGCAATCCTAACTGGTCTATCTAGTAATTTCTCTGTATCAAATATATTATAAATTTCTTCATTTTTCAATATGCCATCTGCATGAATACCTGCCCTTGTAACATTAAAGTTTTTACCCACAAATGGTGTCATTGGTGGTATCACATAGCCTAATTCTTTTTCATAATACTCTGCTATTTCTGTAATGACTCTTGTATCCATACCATCAAGTGTACCTCTAATTTGTGCATATTCCATTACCATAGCCTCTAATGGGGTATTACCTGTTCTTTCTCCTATTCCTAGCAAAGAACAATTCACTGTACTTGCTCCATATAGCCAAGCATAAGATGCATTATTGACTGCTCTATAAAAATCATTATGCCCATGCCATTCTAACAGCTCCGCAGGTACACCAGCATGATGCCTTAAACCATATATAATACCTGGTACACTTCTTGGTAATACTGCTCCAGGGTAAGTAATGCCATATCCCATTGTATCGCAAGCCCTAATTTTAACAGGTACGCCTGTTTCGTCCATTAAATTCATTAGCTCCATTGCAAATGGTACGACAAAACCATAAAAGTCTGCTCTTGTAATATCCTCAAAGTGACATCTTGGACGCACTCCCGTTTCAATACACTCTCTCACAATACCAATATAATGTCCCACAGCCTGATGACGTGTCATGTGCATTTTATGGAAAATATGGTAATCAGAACAACTTACCAATATACCTGTCTCTTTTAATCCCAATTCTTTTACTAACTGGAAGTCTTTTTTAGATGCTCTTATCCAGCTTGTAATCTCTGGAAATTCGTATCCTTTTTCTAAACATTGATATACTGCCTCTTGGTCTTTTCTTGTATACAAAAAAAACTCACTCATACGAATTACACCATTTTCACCAGACAGTCTGTGTATCATATCAAATAGTTCTGTAATTTGTTTTACAGTATAGGGTTCTCTTGATTGCTGACCATCTCGAAAGGTTGTATCTGTTATCCACAGCTTATTAGGTACGTCCATAGGCACAATTCTATGGTTAAACACTACTTTTGGTATCTCTTCATAGGGAAAATATTCCCGATACAAATTGGGGTCTTTTACATCTTGCAATGGATAAGACTGAAACGCACTTTCCAGCAAATTTGTCTTATCACTATACTTAAAGTTATTATATCTAAACATACTTTACCTCCTATATTTTTGTTGCTGTTTCACTTACAATACGCATAAATATTCATTACTTTTCAAATTAACTAAAACAATATACATTATATATACTAATACAATAAAACAAAAATACAATCTATACAACTACTTTTTTATTCCATAACAAAATACTTTATTTTACAATTCATTTCTCTATTTTTTACTGTAAATCAAATATTTTTCTATTTTACACTACATTATAAATTTCGTCAACACAAGCAATTCAATTTTTTTATGTCCATTATGTTATCACAAAAATAATCTATCATTTCTTTTATTATCCTTTTTTTCTTTTGTCTGATTAAAAATATTTTTGCATATTTTTGCATAATAACATCTATTTACTCTTTTTTAACCCAAATGTAATATCACTCTGTCCCATATATTTCGCATACGCTTTTTTACTCTTTACTTGCACAAACTCTATCTCTGGATACCGCAATGCTGTCAAATATCCTCCATAAACACAACCTTGGTCTATATCTACACTACCATTCACAATTTCAGGCTTTTCTGTTACAGTATGCCCATACACAACAAACGCCTTTCCTTTATACTCTAATGCCCAATTTAATCTTTCTGGCTTTCCATCTTCAAATACACGCCCTGTTGTCTCTCCATACAAGCAAACTTTTTTTACTCCATTACTACATTTGCCCAAAAATTCCTCTCGCCAGCCCCCATGTACTACTATCAATCTCCTTTTATCTAACACCAAATAATAACATTGACTTTCATAACACTCCATATACATTCTCTTAAAATAATCCCTATCCTCTGAATCCATTTTTGTCAGCTCTTTTACTGTGTTTTCCAAACCATGTGAAATATGCACTTTATTACCCAAAAAATAACGATAGAGTTTATTACAATGATTGCCATGTATCCAAAAACCACCACCATATTTTACTTGGTTTATCCAAAATTCTAAGCACTTAATATTGGCATATCCCTTATCTGCTACATCTCCTACTGAAATTAGTTTTCTCCCCTTTGGGTGAACATAAGCATCTTTTCCTTTCTCATATCCTAGTTTTTTCAAAAGTGTCATAAATTCTTCATAGCACCCATGAATATCTCCTATAATATCAAACTGATTACTTCTAAATTCTAATATTCTAAAATTTCTTTGCATTTTTTCTTTCATGCCTTATACTGTACACTCCTATCTTTTTTGTCAATCATGAAAGGAATCGAATATCATACCCTTTTTGTGCATATATTAAATTATAGAGAAAACTTTTACTAATTTAAGGAGGAATATTATGTATTCTATATACAACCGTTCTATTCCTATCTCTTTTCAAAATGCGCTTTATTGCGGAACAGAATCACGCCAAAACAATGCAGAACAAACACAAACTATTTCACAACAAAATAACAACTTTTTGATTGCTTTGCTATTACTACTTTTATTTACTTCTTTACCATCATGAACAAAATTAAATGAAAAAATACTTTTAACATCAGCGTGCTGTACCACAGGCACGCTTAAAATTTTATAAAAATAAAAAAGCACTTATACAAATGTAAACAAAACCATGCTGTACAGTGTTTTTATTGATAATATGAAAATTATTCATACGAAAAGTAAAATGAATCAGCTTGCACCTCTACTCCATAAAAACGCCTTAATATTTTTATTATATCATTCTTAAAAGCCTTTGAAAAGCAAAAAAGAGGGAATTTCCCCCTTTTTACTGAAAATCATTTTTTTACAATTTCCCCATTATTTTTAACATTTGCACTGCCCTTTGAAATTGCAACTTTTCTTCCTTTTCCAAACTCTCCTCCATCGCGCTTAGTAGTGCCATTCTTTCCGCTGGTGCTATCGCATTGCCCCCTGTCAATTCCTCTCCATATGCCTTGAGCAATTCCAAAAGCTCAATAGGTTCTTTTCCTTTTGCTTTTTCTGCCAATTCTTGCAATATCATCAATTTCTGTTTCCCTAGTTTTTGAAATTCTGGTCTTTCCAAAAAAGTTTGACTCATATCATTTCTTCCTTCCATTCCATAATGTTTTTCATATCAATCGCTTTTACCACAATATCTATTTTTTGCTTTTCCTCTTTTGTTAAATAGGGTCGCATCGCCTGCAACAAATTTCTTCTTCTTACCTTGACATTATCTTTTGTACGACTTCTTGCCTCCAATGTCTCTCCCCAGTCCTCTTGCAATACTCTCCTCATCTCCAGCAATCTTACTATTACATACAAATATTTTTGGTATTCTCTGTCCAAAAAAGGAATAGAAGCATAGATTATATTTTCTTCTTTTGTTCTAGCAAAAAGCATACCCTCCTCTTTTGCTGCTAAGGTACTTTTTTGCTTTGCAAAATTTTCTTTTTTAAACTCTTTTTTTTCTGTATGTACTTCTGTATTAAAAAATTGCTGCATTTTTTTCGCCGTCTCAAACATCTTTAACAACTCTGCTTCCTTTGGAACTTCTTGCCCCATAAGCTGAGAAATTAGTTTTATTTTTTCCATGCTATCTTCTTCTTTTTTTTCCATCGTATCTCCCCCCTTGTTCTACTCCCTTTTTCATACTATGCCATCTATTTCAAAAAAATAACTCAAAAACAATTCCCAAAAAAACTTATATTTCATATCCTATATAGAAAGACAGAAAAGGAGTTTTTTTATATGCCCTCTCTCAATCATAAACAAGCTATCAATATAAAAGAAAATAATACGCTTTCTGCGTGTATGGATACAGCAAGACACATGATTCGCAAAAAAAATGATATAGCCTACAAAGGCAAAGATATTGGCATAGCCATACTAGATACTGGTATCTCCCCTGTAGATGATTTTATATTGCCCTACAACAGAATTGTCGCTTTTCGTGATTTTGTACAGCACAGAACAAACCCCTATGATGATAATGGACACGGAACACACCCTGCGTATCCAGTTTACTATTTTATTTTACTTTCTAGCAATTTTTGCACATTATAAAAGGTAGTTTTATCTATAATTGCTTCATGATTATTTTCTATTACAACACAATCTTTTTTATTCACAACAATCCTCTTTTTATTTTTATAACTTATTTTGCTCTCTTTTCCCTGCACCAGACAACCAATATAACATTCATTTTTTAATATCTTTTTTATGGTATTTCGTGACCATTCATTACAATTTTTTACATTCGGATTATAAAACGTCATTCCTTTTGTCTTTTTATACATTGTTGGTGTCATAATACCCTTTTCTGTTAGCATTTTCGCTATTTTCGTACAGCCATATCCCTTTATATACCAATCGAATATTCTTTTTACAACATCTGCCGCTGCCTCATCGACTACCAATTTATGTCTATCCTCTTTTGACTTTTGATAACCATAGCAGGCAAATGCTCCTACAAACTGCCCCTGTTCCATTTTTCTTTTTAAAACCATCTTAATATTTTCTGACAAGTCTTCACTATACCATTCATTGATAAGTGCATTAATTTGTCTTGCTTTTTTATTTCCCTTTACATTGCTGTCTGCATTATCTACTACACTAATAAATCGTATCCCCCACAGCGGAAAAAGCTCATGCACATATTTCTCAAATACTTCCATATCTCTTGTAAATCTTGACTGTGTTTTACACAACACTACATCAAAATACCCCTTTTTTGCATCTTCTATCATTTCACAAAAGCCCTTTCTCTCTCTACACAGCCCTGAACAATTATCATCACTATATACTTTATAAACTATAAATCCATGCTTTTTTGCATATTTCCTTAACATCATATTTTGATTTTGTATGCTCTCGCTTTCTTCCTCTCCATTCGCTTTGTTTTTATCCTCTACAGATAAACGGCTATAAATTGCTGCTCTATTATCACGCACAACAACATTCCCCTTTTTATTGTTTTTATATATATACAATACTTCCATTACTATATATGACACTTCCTCCCCTTTTTGTATCATATCAATATATTTTATAATTATTTTTGTGTATCTTTTGACAAATAAGCTAAAACTTTGTATGATATTGTTATAACATTTTTTTAAGTATACAAAGGGGGATTATTATGAAATACTATTTTAAAAAAGCCGTTACTGCGATTGCTTTAACTGGTGCTATGTTACTGCAATCCATACCTGCTTTTGCTGCTACACCACCTGCTACTACAGCAGAAAATATGCAATACCTCAACTCCTATTTCCAAATAGGAAGCATTTCTGACACAGTGACCGCAGAAGAATTTTGCTCTATATTACAAAAAATGACAGATGCTGAGCTTTCTTATGGCACTTCCTATGCTGGTATGGTACAGCTTTTACAGCCTATTCTACAAGCTGCTAACATGGAAGAATTAGCACTCACATTCCCAGAAGAAAAATACAGCAAAATATTAGCTCAATACAATGTCAAACTTTCCTTAGATGACACTACCGCAAAATATGCTGCCTGCGCCCTTTCAACAGGTATCTTACAGCCAAGCGATTTGACTAGCACAACCATATCCAGAGCGCAAGCATTACGTGTTTTAGCTTCTATCGCTGATGTAACAGGACAGGGCAGAAATTTTTTGGGCTACTCCAACGATGCTGACATCTATGGTAAATTAAATAATATGTGGAACTCTTTTGAAATTTTTAGTGATGATGTTTTAGACGATATCGGCAGCAAAGCAGTACAAAATAAAATTACAACAGGCTACAATTTGAAAAAGGAAAGTTATGATGCTCGTTTTATTCCAGAATTGACCTTACGCTATGGTCATGATGATATCAAACACGCTAATCAAATTATTGGACTATTACAAAGTGAAGGTATTGTTGCCAAAGTGCAACTAGAGCCAAAAATATCTATCTATGAATATCTCCTTGACTGGGGTCCTGTTCCAGAACCAGAACCAAGATATGAGGTTAGGCAGTTTAGTGATGATTTATATTTAGTTTATGCTGTAGAATATGATTTAGCATTAGAGTTTAGCTCTACATCAGACAAAGCGAAGTTTGACAGCTTAATCTTAAAATATGCCAAAAAGAGTGGAGAAAATGCAGATGCACAAGGTTTACTTTATGGCTCTTGGTGGCAACCTCTTTATACCTCCACTACACCTATGACAGGCAACTACAGAAAAATTATAGATAATGTCATAACAAATGGAGAATATAGTATCCACCCATTCTGCTTAGACACAGATGCAGCAAAAGTAAAACAACAGTTAAATGAATTGAATTCTTCTGTTAAAGTAACACAAAAATCACTGTGGTGTGATGAGCCATTTTATCGTTACTTGTCAGGCAACGATTACCAATAAAAAACAAACATTTTAAACATTTCCAAGTGCTTTTTCTATTAGAAAAAGCACTTTCTATATGATATAATACTCTTATCAACTCTACATAATACATCATTTTGAACAATTTTTTTAATAAAATTTCATAAAAACTGTTAATTTTTTTATTCAAGATATTGACAAGTATTCAACAAAGTGTTACGCTTTTAATAGAAGCATTATTTTCTATTTTATTTCAAATAGAATAAGACAAAAAAATCTACATAAAAAAATTCCTATTTTGCCGCCAAAGAACACAGTTAAGGAGCGTTTATATGAGTAAAAAAATAACACTTGTAGATCAAATTTATTTAAACATCAAAGAAGATATTGGCAATAAGGTACTTTTTCCAGGACAAAAGATTAATGTAAAAGAACTCAGCAGAAAATATGAAGTGAGTGATACTCCAGTAAAACAGGCTCTTAATCGCTTAATCTCTGACCATATGGTAATTAGTGTGCCAAACAAAGGTATGAGTGTACGTCATGTGTCTATTGAAGAATTAGACGAAATTTTTGATATGCGTTTAATGATGGATTTATATTTTATGAAAGATATTCTTTCTACATTTAGTTATAATAAAATACTACAAGAACAAATGCGAAAGAATATTCAACAACATGGGGATTTTCTGAAAACAAATACAGAAAATGATTCCCGTCAAAATAGTACATATTTTAGTTTCGATAGTGCTTTTCATGAATTATATTTAACAGGTAGCGGTAATCAAAAAGTTATTGAAACATTTCGCAATCTTAATCCTTTTATGTATTCCAGCTATGCTTATTTGCAACAATCTCAATTACGTAATATAGAATGTGTAGAAGAACATCAAGCAATATTTGATGCAATATTAAACCAAAATCAATCAGAATTACAGGCAGCAATCGAAAATCACATACTAAATTCTAAAAAAACATTGCATCTTATCTTTAAAGTAAACCAAATATTATAATATTCCTTATGCCCGTGACCCACGTCACGGGCATTGTTTGTGGCAACGGTTATGCCTCAAACGGAAAATATCAAGGCATCGCCCCCCAAAGCAACATCATTGCTATCAAAATATTAGACAAATATGGTCAGGGAAATTCTTCACAGGCAATTGCTGGTTTAGTATGGATAATGGACAATGCAACGAAATATAATATAAAAGTGGTGAATCTTTCCATAGGTACAAATGACAGAAAAATTAACCTCCCCCTTATGGAAGCTGTCAACAAACTATGGTTTCAAGGCATCACTGTTGTTGCCGCCGCTGGCAATCCCGACAGCAGAAGACATTTTCAGCCCTCTCCTGCTATCAGCCCTCGCATTATTACCGTTGGTGCTTGGGAAGACCGCCGTTTTTTTTATTCGCCACCACAATTATCTCCTTTTTTCCGCCACAACGTCTCACCTCTACCAGATATTTGGGCGCCAGGAGAAAATATCATTTCTACATTATCGCCAAACTATGATTTTGAATTGCAAAACAGAGATACTGCAAAAATTGTAGAAAAATATTACA
>CAMXTM010000024.1 GCA_947246775.1 uncultured Clostridium sp.
GGACGTAATGCTTTTGCGCCTCTCAAATATACATGAACTGCCTCCTCTTGTTTTTTATCTACATCACAAAGTACACTACAGCGAATACATTTTTGCATACTACCCTTTATATACAACTCTTGCATACACATCAGTGCTGCCTGTGTAATGCCTAGTTCTCTCGCAGCAATCGCTGGATACACCGCATCTAAATCTTTTGTCATAGTAAACTGTATTTGCAAAATATCGGACACAGCTAAGTCATTCTGTTTTATAATCCGTTCTATCATTTCTTTTGTTGCTTGCAATATATCATTTTTATCATTATTTTCTACCGTTGTTGCTCCTCTTATACAAATCATATTTTTTCTCTCCTTTTATACAATACTTTCTGCTGCGGTATAACCTGTTGAAAAAGCAATTTGCAAATTAAATCCTCCTGTATAGGCATCTACATCTAGCACTTCTCCCGCAAAATGTAGCCCCTTTACTATTTTAGATTCCATTGTAGCAGGCTCTATTTCATCTACGCAAATGCCCCCACAAGTAATTACTGCTTCTTCAAAACCTGTTGTACCATTTACTGTTACCGTCAAATATTTTATATTTTGTAGCAATTTTTTTCTTTCTTCTTTGGTAATATCATGCACCTTTTTATTTTGTTCTATGTCGCAAAGCATTATCATCACTGGTATCATTTTTTGAGGGAGTAAATCGTCCAGCGCATTTCTAATGTCTTTATTGCTATATTTTTGAAAATCTCTTAATATTCGATTATCTAATGCTTTTTCATCTAGTGCAGGTTTTAAATCAATTTCAATTGTAAAATTTTGGTTTTCCAAATCTTTTACAATATGCCTACTTGCACTCAATATCATAGGACCTGATACCCCAAAATGCGTAAAAAGCATTTCTCCAAAATCTTTATATACTACTTTTCCTTTCGCATTTTTTACTACAATAGCACAATTTTTTAAGCTCAGCCCCATCAGTTCCTGACACCAACGCTGTTTTGTTTTGAGTGGCACAAGAGAGGGATATAATTTTGTAACCATATGTCCTGCCTGTTTTGCCATAGCATAGCCATCTCCTGTAGAGCCTGTACCACTATAACTCAAACCACCCGTACACACAATCACTTTATCAGCAAATACTTCTTTTCCATTTGCAAGTACAACACCTTTTACTATGCCATTTTCTATTAAAACATTTTTTACTGCTGTATTCGTATGAACAATAACATTATTTTTTTTCAGATACTTTTGCAATGCTCTTACCACATCGCCCGCTTTATCACTCACAGGAAATACTCTATTGCCTCTTTCTGTTTTTGTTGATACACCCAATTTTTCAAAAAACTGTTTTGTTGCTTCACTATCCAATGTATAAAATGCACTGTACATAAAATAGGGATTGCTTGGTATATTACTCAAATGCGTATCTATATCACTATCATTTGTAATATTACATCGTCCTTTTCCTGTAATATATATTTTTTTGCCTAAACGGTCATTTTTTTCATACAAATGCACATGATGCCCTTTTTCTGCTGCTCTGCCCGCCGCAATCATACCCGAAGCGCCGCCGCCTACTACAATTACATTTGCCATTCTTTTTCTCCCTTTAATGTATTCATTGTTTCCAAATGTGCAAAGTCATTTAAAGTCAACAACACCATTTTACCACTATCGCTTACATCGATTGTTGTAATAGAGGTATTGCTCAGCCACATTTTTTTATAAAATGTTTCATTCATATCCATTAAAGCCATAATCAATACCCGAAGCACACCACCATGTGACACAATGGCAACGGTTTGTCCCTTATGTTTTTCTAAAAGCTCATAAAAACCTGCTACAGCACGCTCTTTTACTGTTGTAAAACTACCCTCTCCAGGAAAAGCATAGCTAAAAGGACGTTCATAAAAATCTGTGTAGCTTTTGCCATATTTTTCAGTAAGCTGTTTGACATTATGTCCCTCCCATTCTCCAAAATTGATTTCTATAAAATGTTTATCTGGTACAACAGTCAGCCCCTTTGCATTTGCCATACTTTCCGCTGTTTCAACTGCTCTTTGCAAGGGAGAAGAATAAACCGCATCTAGTTTTAAAGCAGGATTTTCAAAACGCTTGCCTAAGCACATTGCTTGCCTTTTTCCCTCCTCAGAAAGTGGAATGTCTGTCAGTCCTTGATAAATGCCCTGTGCATTCCATTCTGTTTCCCCATGCCTTATCAAATAAAATCTCGTTTTCATACTTTTACCGTCCTATCCTTATATTAAAACAACAGCTTGATTAGATAAATCAGTTCAAGCGTAATTGTTTTTTCCTTTTTCATTATAAGGCAGCCAATGCCTTGTTTCAATATAAAATCACAAAAACTGTTACAGCTTTTTTTCGTATACAAATTCCAGTTTTCTTTTATAGTCTAATTCTACAAAATCCATAGGCTTTACAGATTCTGATTTTTTATCAAAATAGGCAATGCCTCCCTCCTGCAACAAACAATACACAAACTGGGAACAAAACATAATATTTGGTAAAAAGGATTTTTTTAAAAGTAGCCCTATGGTATTATAAGAGCTGCCCTCTTGATTGATTTGTTCTATTTTGGCTATCATATTTCTTTTTTGTGCTGCTGTTGCTTTTAATTGATACACTATCATATAGGCATTTTCTTTTTTTCTAAAATAACAAGGCTTTTCTACATTTAGCCCTGGTGGAAATCTTTTTTCTCCATTATTATAACTTACCATTGTCGTCAAATCTTTATCAAATGCAATCGAAGCATGATTATATTTCTTTTTTGTAAACAGTGCAATCAATTCACTTGCTGGACTTCCTGTATCAGACAGCACAATATAAACATAGCCATTTTCTACTGTATTGTATGCACTTTGTATCATTTTTTCTGGTAAACTATAGCGATTACAATATGTAAAAAAGTGATGTCTTGGCAAATCTCCTGTCACTTCTTTTAGATTGTAAAATATTTTTTGATACGATTTTAATACTGCCGCATGATGTTCTAAAACGCAATATTGCTGCCCAATCACACAAACTATCATCATCAAACCAACACCGCAACACAATATCATATATTCTTGCTGCCCTATTACCCCAATCATCAATAGCATAGCAAATTGTATTTTTAACAGTTCCCCCAACTGATAGTGATATAACATTTTGTCATAATAATACATAGGCACAACCTCCTGTCATTTTTTCTCTTTTTTAATATAACGACAAAAAAAATCATGCCTCTACAATGTTAATAAAATCGTAATACTTCTTTTGTTTTTTTTAATAAATAAAAAACCTTATGCTATTTTTACTAACACAAGGCTTTTTCTTTTAAATATCATTCTTTTCTACTTTTTGGCAACTTTCTCTTTCGATAAGTGAATGTGGTACAATAATTTTTGTGGCAAGCAAATTCGGATTTTCTATATGGTTTATCAACTGTGATGCCGCTTCAATGCCTAATTGATGGGAATTGACATCTATTGATGTTAGTTGTGGCGAAGTAATTCGTGCAAACAAAGAATTATTAAACGAAACAATCGACAAATCTTTTGGTATCGAAATTCCTTTTTTTGCGCAAACTTGCTCCAATGCTACTGCTAAAATATCATCACTTGCTACAATTGCCGTTGGTCTATCTTTTTGCTCTAACAGTGTGCAAAAAATAGCATTGTTATCTGTCGCAAATTTGTCTATTTCTATGCAATAATTTGCATTAAAAGGCAAGTTATATTGCGCTAATGCTTTTTGATAGCCTGCTTTTCTTTCTGCTGAAAAACACATATCACTTTCTTTGCCTACATAGGCAATTTTTCTATGTCCTAATTGATATAAATATTCTGTTGCTTCCTGTCCTGCAAGAAAATTGTCATTATCAATATAAATGGTTTGGTTTACAAACTGTTTCGCTTTTCCAATTAACACATAAAGCAAACCCTCATTATACAAATAATCAATAATTTCATCATCTTGCTTTGAATACAATAGAATAAAACCGCCCATTTTTTCCTCTTTTACTAAGTTTTGTATTGCTCTTAAAATTTCATCATTATCCTGTCCTGTAATCACAGTGCTAATATATCCACGTCCATTACAAAATTGGCTAATTCCTCTAATAACTTCTAAATGAAACGAATTTTCATAAACATCTCTTGAAGAAGGTGGAAGTATAACGCTGAGCATTTGAGGAGTTTGTTCTATTGGAGGCGTGTTTTGTATATTTGGCTCATAGCCAAGCTGTGCCATTGCATAACGTACTTTTTCTTTTGTTTCTTTGCTAATAGAAGAATGGTTTTTACACGTCCTTGACACGGTAGAGGGAGATACTCCTGCTAATGCAGCAACATCTCGAATTGTAACAGCCATAAATTACACTTCCTTTCTAAAAAATATTATATTAATTATAAAAAATCACTTTATAAAAGTCAACCTATGCCCTTATCCTACAATGATTTTCTACATATTTGCTATGGGCTTTTACACCATCAATATCGTTAAATTGCATAAAATAGCACAAACAAAATTATATATTATGTAGAAAATAGGGTAAATCATTAAATTTGGGTTGATTTTTTGTTGCAAAAGCGATACACTTATATTGCGTAAATAATTACGCAACAAAATGCAAATTAAATCTGTTTTGCATTTTGTTGCACAAGCTATTTTTATTTTATCTTTTACGCAACGCTATTATATAATTGATATTACAAAAGAACAACACAGATAAGAGAGGGAGGAAAACACTATGAGTAACACGAATAAAATTTCTATTATCGCTCCTTTATCAGGAGAAATTGTTGCACTGGAAAAAGTTCCAGACCCCGTTTTTGCAGAAAAAATAGTTGGTGATGGGATTGCTATTTTACCAGAAAACGGAAAAATCTACAGCCCTGTCAATGGAAAATTAGTTTCTGTTGCAGCAACAAAACACGCTTTTGGTTTCCAAACAGATGACGGATTAGAAATGCTGATACATTTTGGTTTGGAAACAGTAGGATTAAATGGCGAAGGCTTTACTGTACACAAACAAGAGGGTTCTGACGTAAAAGTAGGCGACTTAATTGCAGAAGCTGACATGGATTTTATCAAAGGAAAAAATCTTCCTACTATCACGCCAGTACTGATTTGTGCAGGACTAGAGGGCAAAAAAATGGAAACTGCTTCTGGAAAAGTAGAGGCAACAAAAGATGCCGTTCTTTTTGTAACAGCAGAAGAAAATGCTCCTGCGGCTGCGCCTACTCCAGCACCTGCGCCAGTAGCAGAAAAAGCACCAGAGCCTGCTCCTGCGCCAGAAAAAAAGAAATCGATTATCAATTTTGACTTTTTACAAAAACTTGGTAAAGTGCTTATGACCGTTATTGCTGTTATGCCTGCGGCTGGTTTTATGCTCAGTTTAGGCAAGCTGATACAAATGGCAGGTGCTGACATCAATTTTATCTATTTAGTTGGTAGCACTATGGAAAACATCGGCTGGGCAATTATCAACAACTTACATATTTTGTTTGCAGCCGCAATCGGTGGTTCTTGGGCAAAAGAAAGAGCAGGCGGTGCATTTGCAGCGATTATTGCTTTTATACTAATTAACTGTATTACAGGTGCGGCATTTGGTGTAACAGCATCTATGCTTTCTGAAGAAGGCGCAGTAGTACATTCTATACTTGGTCAAGAAATGTTAGTAGAAAACTACTTTACTTCTGTATTAGGTGCGCCTGCACTTAACATGGGTGTGTTTGTAGGTATTATTGCTGGTTTTGTTGGCGGTGTTGTTTACAACAAATATTACAACTTTAGAAAACTGCCAGACGCTTTAGCTTTCTTTAACGGCAAACGTTTTGTACCTCTTGCCGTAATTGCTTACTCTACAGTTATTTCTATCATTATGATTATTATATGGCCAGTCGTACAATCTGGTATTAACGCTTTTGGTATTTGGATTGCTAATTCTTCTTCTACTTCACCAGTATTAGCTCCATTTATCTATGGTACATTAGAAAGATTATTATTACCATTTGGTTTACACCATATGCTTACAATCCCTATGAACTACACAGCATTTGGCGGTACTTATATGCTTCAAACAGGTATCAACGCAGGTTCAGAAGTATTTGGTCAAGACCCACTTTGGTTAGCATGGGTAACTGACTTAATTAACTTTAAAGATGCAGGCGACATGGCTGCTTACACAAACCTTATGACAACTGTAACTCCAGCTCGTTTTAAAGTAGGTCAGATGATTGGTGCAACAGGTCTTTTAATGGGTATTTCCCTTGCGATGTACCGCAGAGTAGATAAAGATAAAAAACATGACTATCGTTCTATGTTTTTATCCACAGTATTAGCTGTATTTTTAACAGGCGTTACAGAGCCACTTGAATTTATGTTTATGTTCTGTGCTTTGCCACTTTATATTGTTTATGCAGTATTACAAGGTTGTGCATTTGCTATGGCTGGCGTAATTGATTTACGTTTGCACTCTTTTGGTAACTTAGAATTTTTAACACGTGTTCCTATGTCATTAAAAGCTGGTTTGAGCGGTGACATTATACATTTTATTATTTGTTGCGTTGTATTTTTGGTAATTGGTTATGTTGTTGCATACTTTATGATAGGCAAATTCCAGTTTGCTACCCCTGGTAGACTTGGAAACTATGAAAATGATGACAGCGGAGACGACTCTACAGAAGCAGCTTCTTCCGCAAACAAAGGGGACGGAAACAGTCAGCCAGAAAGAATTATTGCCTTATTAGGCGGACGTGAAAATATCGTTTTAGTAGATGCTTGTATGACTCGTTTGAGAGTAACAGTCAAAGACCCTGCTAAAGTGGCTGATACACCTGCATGGAAAGCAGAGGGAGCAAAAGGTCTTGTGAAAAAAGATCTGACATCAACGACATACTATAATAAAATCATTTTTTAATTGATTGATAATAACATTTTATCCATTTCAAGTTCTTTGCCTCTTTCTTTCAAGAAAGAGGCAGGACTTTTGGAGTTCGCTCTAAATCATAGAGAAAGGAATTGTTGACTGATGAAATTATTAACATTGAACACACACAGTATTCAAGAAGAAAACTATCCCCAAAAATTAGAACAATTTGTAGAAGTCATACGTCAGCAAAAACCAGACATCATTGCTTTACAAGAAGTGAATCAATCTATCAACGCACAGCCCGCTCAAAAAGAATTATTAAAAGGATATGTACCCTGCCCACAGACTAGTGTGCCGATTCGTCAAGATAACCATGCAGCACAAGTTGCTTTTCGTTTAAATCAGCACAATGTGGATTGCTCTTGGACATGGGTTTCTGCTAAAATAGGATATGGAATATATGACGAGGGTCTCGCTTTGTTATGCCTCAACCATCACATTACTTCTGTAGATTCCTTTTTTATCAGTGAGAGCAAAGACTATCAATACTGGAAAACACGCAAAGTATTGGGGGTACAAATAGACGGCTGTAATGATTGGTTTTATACCGTGCATATGGGCTGGTGGAAAGACGAAGAAGAACCATTTTTAAAACAGTGGCAACGTTTTGGTGCTGCGCTAGAACAAAAGAAAAACAATACAATATGGCTTATGGGTGACTTTAACAGTCCCGCCGAAATACAAAATCAAGGCTACGACTGCATTAAAAACGATGGCTGGTATGATACCTATTGTATTGCACAACAAAAAGATAAAGGTACTACGGTAGAGGGCAGTATTGACGGTTGGAAAGACGCCAAACACAATGATAAAAATTTAAAAGGAATGAGAATGGACTATATATGGTGTAACAAGGTTGTGCCTGTCAAATATTCTTGTGTTATGTTTAATGGCATAAATCATGCAAAAGTTTCAGACCATTTTGGTGTTTGTATTGAAACGGAAAGGAGTAAATAATGATGAAAAGAACAGCAGGTATATTACTTCCTATTTCTAGCCTGCCCTCCAAATATGGCATAGGCTGTTTTTCAAAAAGTGCATATGATTTTGTAGACTGGCTAAAACAAGCAGGGCAGACCTATTGGCAAATACTGCCTCTTGTCCCTACAAGTTACGGTGATTCCCCATATCAATCTTTTTCTACCTTTGCAGGCAATCCTTACTTTATTAGTTTGGAGGCACTCATTGAAGAAGGGGTTTTATCACAACAAGAATGTGACGAGGCTGACTTTGGCTGCAATGAAAATGACATTGATTATGAAAAAATGTATCAACAACGTTATGCACTACTTAGAAAGGCATACGAACGCAGTAATATTACAAAAAATGAAAACTATTTGCGCTTTTTAAATGAAAATAGTTGGTGGCTTTCTGACTATGCCCTATTTATGGCAGTAAAAGATAGATTTGGCGGTCTCCCTTGGACACAATGGGCAGAAGATATTCGTCGCCGTTGGGGCTTTGCTATGGATTATTACCGCAGAGAGCTTTATTTTGACATAGAATTTCATCAATATATGCAGTTTAAATTTTTTGAGCAATGGTATGCACTCAAAAACTATGCAAATCAAAAAGGAATCCGTATGATTGGTGATATTCCAATTTATGTATCAATGGACAGCGCAGATACTTGGGCGCACCCTGAATTATTCCAAATTGACGCACAAAACGTGCCTTATGCCATCGCTGGCTGCCCTCCAGATGGTTTTGCTCCTGAAGGTCAGCTTTGGGGCAATCCACTATACCGTTGGGACTACCACAGAGACACAGGCTATAACTGGTGGGTTTCTCGTATGGCTTACTGCTTCCATATGTATGATGTAGTAAGAATTGACCATTTTAGAGGCTTTGATGAATATTTTTCTATCCCTTATGGTGCTACTACAGCAAGAGCAGGACAGTGGGAAAAAGGTCCAGGTATCGAGTTATTCCGCCGCATAGAACAGTGCTTAGGCTGGCATGAAGTCATTGCCGAAGACTTGGGCTATGTTACGGATTCTGTAAGGCATTTGGTTTGGGAAAGCGGTTTCCCTGGTATGAAAGTGCTTGAATTTGCTTTTGATTCCAGAGATACTGGTTCAGCTAACGACTATTTGCCACATAATTATATTGAAAATTGCGTTGCTTACACTGGCACACATGACAATGAAACACTGGTTGGCTGGTTCGATTCTATTACAGAACAAGAACAACAACTTGCTAGAAATTATTTATGCGACCACTATACACCAAAGGAATTGTTGTATAAATCCTTTATTTCTCTTGTTATGAGAAGTAACGCCAAAACTTGTATTATTCCAATGCAGGACTATTTAGGCTATGACAACAGTTGCCGTATCAATCAACCCTCTACTGTCGGCAAAAACTGGAGATGGAGATTGACTGGAAAGGAATTGACAGAACAATTGCAGCAAGAAATATTAGATATGACCAAACGCTATGGTCGTATGAATTGGGATTAAATTTGTTTTCTACAGTATAGGTTGCCCCCACTACCTAACTGTTAGATATATAACAGCGTGACAATACGCCACGCTAAAGTCGAAAAACTGTTTTCGGCAATATATCTCCTCTTATATTTATATGAAAAAAGGCTTTTGATGTACAACATCAAAAGCCTTTTTGTTATGATTGTTTTTGTTCTTCTTTTTCTTCTTTTCTTCCCTTTTGTACTTTTTTATCTTTTTTACTATCTTTTTCTTTTTCGTCATCGTCACTATCACTTTGCTCTTTATCTTTTGCTGTTTCGTCAGTCTGTTCTTGTGCATCTTTCTCTGTTTGTTCTGTATTTTCTCCATCTGCTGCACTTTCCGTACCCTCTGCGGATTCTATATTAGACAATACTTTTTGTTTTTCTGTCTTTTCTAGCTTTACATAAGTATCATTTTCTGGGTGATAACGGAATACTGCACTTTGGTTGGTTGCTACAAAAAATTTACCTTGAAAAACATTTGTACCTGCTGTACCTAGTTCATACAAACTAATACCATAACAACTCAGTCCATCTATAGAAGACTGTCCCGCATCATAAACTGTTTTATATTCTCCTACTGGTTTTTCCATACCCAATTTTTCAGCAGGAAGAGTTGTCAAATAATTTAAAGCACCATCTCTTGAAATATCTTTACCGCCAGATGTTTCTTTTATGTCTGGCAATTCTTCCGTTGTTTTGCTGACCATAACTTTATAATCGGTTTCTGTATAGTCAATGTCTAGTTTTAATATTTTGCCCTCCTCTTGGGAAGTAGTTCCTACGGAAATATATCCAGCAGGTATTTCTAAATTATATTCAAACATAGGCACAAACTCTTTTTCACTGGTTAAAAAGTTGATATAATCTCTTACTTCTTCGTCAGCATCTTTTAAACCTGTATAGTCATATACAATACGTTTTCCATCGTCACCTTGTTCTTCTGTAATTTCTGGCAATTCCCTCTTTTCGCTCTCTCCCAAAAATTTAGGAATTGATGTGACAAAATCATCATCTAACACATATGCTTCTATGTAAGGGTCTTTTTCTTCTTCCTTATTGCCTCCCTTAAAATGCAAAAAACCTACCACGCCTCCACAAACAAATACCAAAGCAAGCACACCAGCAAACAGTTTCTTTTTATTATTACCGCCTGCTACTGCTCCCTCATTCTCTGCGCTATTTTTTGACTTTGATTTTGACTTAGGCTTTCCTTTTTCTTTTTTGTCTTTTTTTGCAGCTTTTTCTGCTTTTTCTGCAATTTTTCCTTTTTTTGCATCGTTTTTTAATGCTTTTATTTTATTTGCTGCTTCTTGTTTTGCCTTTTTTTTCAGTTCGGCAGCTTCTTTTTTTGCAGCTTTCTTTTGTTCAGCTAACTCCTTTTTTGCCTGCTTTTTTGTAGAAGTAGTTTCCTTTTTTGCGGCTTTTTGCTGTTTTTGCTTTTCTTTTTTTGCTGATGCATTTTCCTTTTTTGCCGCAGCTTTCTCTTTTTTCAGTTTTTGTTTTTCCGCCTTTTTGTCAATTTTTTGTTTGGCAATTTCCGCTTTTTGCTCAACGGTTTTTTTCATGATATGTTCTCAATCCTTCCAAAATTATGATAAGCACTTTGCCTTTGCATTTTGATAAAACTATTTTACCTAGATTATTATACCATATAATGCGGCAATATCACAACAAAAAACAGCCAAAAAAGTTTCTTTTTGGCTGTAAAGATGATTAGGCGTTCTTTCTAAAGTTTTACTCATTTAATGTCTGTACAAATTTATCAAAATACTGTTTGCCTTTTTCATCTCTTTTAAACACACCAGCGTGACAAAGCACTTGTTCAAAAACAAGTCCCACTTCTTTTTCTACAATCTCATTTACATTTTGCTCTGTAATGTTATCATATTTTTTTACAAATTGCTCAGCCCAATCAGCGTGTTTTACAATTCTTTCATCACTACGCAAATCTTTATTATTGATTATAAATTCTTTCAGCACTTCCAGTTCCTCTTTTAAACGTGCAGGAAGCACCGCCAAGCCCATTACTTCAATCAGTCCGATATTTTCCTTTTTAATGTGGTGCAGCTCGTCATGTGGGTGATATACGCCCAATGGGTACTGTTCCGTTGTAATATTATTTCTCAGCACCAAATCCAATTCAAACATATCCTCTACTTTTCTTGCAATTGGAGTAATCGTAGAGTGAGGTTCACTATCTGTATAAGCAAATATAAAAGCATCTTTATCAGTATAGTTGCGCCATTTTTGTAAAATCACATCGCCCAGCTCAACCAATCTCTCTGCATTTTTATGACGAATACGAATAACAGACATCGGCCACTTTACCCGTCCTACTTCTACATCTTCAAAACCTTTTATTTGATACTGTTTTTCCACTGGTGCGGAAGCCATAGGAAATTGATAGTGTCCGCCCTGAAAATGGTCGTGAGATAAGATAGAGCCGCCCACAATTGGCAAATCAGCATTAGAGCCTATAAAATAGTGAGGGAATAGTTTAATAAAGTCAAATAACTTGACAAATGCCTCCCGATTGATTGCCATAGGGATATGTTCACTATTAAAAGCAATACAATGTTCATTATAGTACACATAAGGGGAATATTGAAATCCCCATTTTTTTCCAGCAACGGTAATCTCAATGACTCTATGATTTTGTCTAGCAGGGTGATTCACTCTACCAGCATAACCTACATTTTCGGCGCATAGCTGACATTTTGGATAACTACTTTGTTTTGCATTTTTTGCCGCAGCAATAGCCTTTGGGTCTTTTTCGGGCTTGCTCAAATTGATAGTAACATCTAAGTCACCATATTCTGTATGGGTTTTCCACTTCATATCTTTTGCAATTCTATAACGGCGTATGTAGTCTGTATTTTGGCTAAAATCATAGTACCAATTTGTAGCACTTTCTGGGGAATTTTGGTATAATTCCCAAAATTTTTTTGATACTTCACTTGGACGGGCAACGAGCAGCCCCATGATTTTGGTATCAAACAAATCCCGATACACAATGCTATTTTCTATCAAGCCTTTTTGGCAAGCGAAATCCAGCATATTTTTAAGGACATCTTCCAAACAAACCTCCTCTTTTATTTCGACTGGCTCAAAATCGTCCAGCTCAAACAGTTCTAGCAGGCGATTGATTGTAAATATTTCATCTTGCTGCTCAATTAGTTTTTTGTCCAATCCATATTTTACCAATTTACAAATTTCTTCCATCATATTCATTGGAAACAACACCCCTTTCTTTATATATCATAGCGCAAAAATACTTTAAGTGCAATGCAAAAAATAAACATCAAGGTATAAAAAAATCATTTCTGGCACACACTAAGCATGAGGTGATAAAAATGACAAAAAACATTAAAAATTTAAGTGACTTGCTCAACGACAACATTCATGCAAAGGAATACTATTTGAGCCTATCCGAAGCAGCGCGGGGCAATGTTGACTTACATTTTTCGGACATACGCAGCTTAGAGGATTTAAAATCATATTCGGAAAAGGTAGAATAGTAAAAAGGCGGTCATCAGACCGCCTTTTTTGTGCTTTTTCTGTGGGCGCTGCCCACACCCATTCCCTTTCTTTTTAAAGGCTTGCGGAGTTTGAGGCAGCGCCTCAAGGTTTTAAAGCTTAGTTACAGCCACAACTGTTGTTGTTACCACAGCCGCTGCAACCGCAACTGTTGTTATTGTTTCCGCAACCACAGCCGTTATTGCTGCCGCAGCCTTGGCTATTCCAGTAATCATACCAAGCGTCCATATAAGCGCTACTTGGGCAGCCATTGCTGTTACAACCTCCACAAGAATTACAATTGTTACAAGAATTACAGTTACATCCACACATTTTTTTGTTCCCCTTTCAAATTTGATTTATAGTACATACTATGCCCGTACGAAAAATGTGTGACTGCTTTTCCAAA
>CAMXTM010000025.1 GCA_947246775.1 uncultured Clostridium sp.
GCTTGTAAATGCTAGCTTATTCTGTATTTATTATAGATTTTTATGGAATTGTGTTGAAATATGGTTTTATATGATGTAATATAGAATTGTATTTACTTTTGCCATAGCATATGGCGTGACACTATTGAGTAGAGAAAACCATAGGGGGATATAAGAAATGACTTATAACTGCAACAGCGATATTAAAATTTTTGCCTGTAATTCAAACAAAGACTTGGCAGAAAAAATCGCAAAAGACTTAGGATTGACAGTAGGAGATTCTGAGGTACAAAAATTTAGTGACGGAGAAATATTTGTCAAAATCAATGAAACAATTCGTGGTGCTGATGTGTATATTATTCAATCCACTTGCGCACCTGTCAATGACAACTTGATGGAATTGCTGATAATGATTGATGCTATGAAAAGAGCTTCAGCAGGTAGAATCAATGCAGTGATTCCGTATTATGGCTATGCAAGACAAGATAGAAAGACACGTGCAAGAGACCCTATCAGTGCAAAATTAGTAGCAAATTTAATTGCTTGTGCTGGTGCAGATAGAGTTTTAACAATGGATTTACATTGCGCACAGATTCAAGGATTTTTTGATATTCCAGTAGACCATCTTTTGGGAGCGCCTCTTTTAGTAAAATATTACTATGAAAAATTCCATGATGCAGACAATATTGTTGCGGTATCTCCAGACTTGGGCAGCGTAGGCAGAACAAGAAATTTTGCAGAAAAGATGAATATTCCACTTGCCATTGTGGACAAAAGAAGACCAAAAGAAAATGTCAGCGAAATTATGAATATTATCGGTGAGATTGAGGGCAAAAAAGTCATCTTGATAGATGATATGATTGATACAGCAGGTACCATTACCAATGCGGCAAATGCACTAAAAGAAAGAGGAGCAGAAGAAGTATATGCTTGCTGTACACACGCTGTGCTTTCAGGACCAGCAATAGAGAGAATTGAAAAATCAGCGATTAAAGAATTGATTGTATTAAATACAATTACATTACCTCCAGAAAAAAGATGTAAATGAAGAAAATATCAAAATTAAACGAAAAATTTAATAAAAAAATAAAACAGCGTAGTGATTTTGCTACGCTGTTTTTTTGTAAAAATGAGTTTTATAGTAACTTTTCTATTTCAGGCGTAAAGATAGGTGTTTCACTTATTTTTTTAAATTTTCGTTTTTTTTGATTGATGATGATTTCAAAGCTTGTTTTTTGACAAGTAATGGATTGATTTTGGAAATAATCACCTGTTTCCTCGCTTGATAAAAAATAAGTATTCTCTGTTTGTTTTTCAATCGTTCCTTTTTGATACATAGAATTGTTATAATCAGAAATATAAAAATAATGTTCGTCTTCACAAACAATTGCCATTCGCTTATCTTCTTCACACTGATAGGTTCCAATCAAACGATTACTGAAATTTGCATTGCTAGAATGAGCAACAACATAACAAATCATACCTATCACAATAAAAAATAGGATTAACATTCTTTTTTTCTTTTTTAACATGTTTTCCCTCTTTCTATATGTTTTTTATTATTTTATTACAGCGATGGAAAGGTGTCAATCAATCAGACAAAATTATAAAAAATTTTTCAGTGAGATTATTTTTGTTATAATACTGTTATTTTTTTGGCTTAATCATAGCAAAATAGTTGTATTTCTAAAAATTGCTTTCCTTTTGTTTGTTCTACAACAATAAATTTGGTAATGCAGTTTGTCTAAAAAAATCATAAAAATAATCCGAAAAAACGGATAATAATTATAAAATTTTACAAAATTTTCAAACTTATAAAAAAAATTGGCGAAAAAATAGATTATTTTTGCAAAAGATATTGACAAATATATAAAAATATATTATATTGTTAAAAGTAAGACAAGCAAATATTTGGTATAGAAGTACGGAAATCAATTTATGAAAAAAATATAGCTGTATTTTTTTCTACAACAACTTTATATAATTTAGGAGGAATTTGATTATGAAAATTGCTTTTTTTGACACAAAACCTTATGACAAATTAACATTTGACCCTGTTGCTCAAAAATTTGGCTATGAAGTAACTTATTTTGCAGAAAGATTAACTCCAGCAACAGCATCAAAAGCAAACGGCTTTGACGCTACTTGCAGCTTTGTTAATGACGAAGTAAGTGCAGATGCTGTACAAACTTTAAAAGATGGCGGTATCAAAGTAATGCTTTTAAGATGTGCTGGTTTTGATAGCGTTGATTTAGCAAAAACAAAAGAGTTGGGTATCCCTGTATTAAGAGTTCCAGCATATTCTCCAGACTCCGTTGCAGAACATGCTGCTGCATTGCTTCAAACTGTAAACAGAAAAACACATTTAGGATTTAACAGAACAAGACAATTTAACTTTAACATTGATGGTTTATTAGGTATGGCTCTTGTTGGAAAAACAGCTGGTGTTATCGGAACAGGTAAAATTGGTAAATGTTCTGTAAACATTTTAAGAGGTTTTGGCATGAAAGTTATCGCTTATGATGCTTTCCCAGACAAATCCAGTGATATTGAATATGTAACATTAGATGAATTATATGCAAAATCTGATGTTATCACATTACACTGCCCATTGTTCCCAGAAACAAAACATATGATTAACAAAGATTCTATCGCAAAAATGAAAGATGGCGTTATCTTAGTAAACTCCTCCAGAGGTGGCTTAATCAACACAGAAGATTTATTAGCTGCTGTAAAAGCTGGTAAATTCAGAGGTGTAGGTCTTGACGTTTGCGAAAAAGAACATGAGTATTTCTTTGAAGACAGAAGCGACATCCCAGACAAAGACCCTGTATTGAATGAATTATTACAAGATGATAGAGTTGTATTGACAGGTCATCAAGCATTCTTTACAGATGAGGCTTTGACAGCTATCGCTGAAGTAACATTAGGAAACTTGAAAGCATTTGTTGATGGTGCTGAATTAGTAAACGAAGTAAAATAATATATTTTTAGGATAGAAAGGACAAAGCAAACACTTTGTCCTTTCTTTTTTCTTTTTGATAAAGAATGTGGGATAAAAAGCCCACACACCACCCCTATTTTTATAACTATTCCCGTTGACGGCAAAAACGGCATTTTTTTTCGACTTCTTTTACTTCTCTAAAATTTTATACTTTTTTCTATTTTTTTAGGCTATTTATAGTCTTTTTCAAAATCTTTTAACAACATAAAAATTTTTGCCGTTTTTGCCGTCAGTTCAAGTAGTGCCTAGAAAAATAAGGCTTTGCGGGACGGCAAAATTGAAATTTTTTTGCCGTCCTTTTGCCGTTTTTGCCGTCACTTGTTATCGTCAAAAGCAGTTATGAGTGCTTTTGTTAGCCTTTGCTAACGGTAAAAACGGCATTTCTACGGTAAAATTGAAAAAATTTTTGCCGTCACTTTATATAGCCTATTTACAAAACAAAGCAAATACTGTGACCTTTTTTATATTGCTTTTTGTATTATTCTACAAATTTTACGGCTGTACCATAAGCCATTACTTCGGCTGCGCCCTGCATAACCGATGCCGAACAATAACGCACATTCACAATCGCATCTGCGCCCATTTTTTCGGCTTCTGATATCATTCTATCTGTTGCCAAAACGCGTGCTTTGTTCATCATGTCAATATAAGAATGTAACTCTCCACCTACTATTGTTTTAAAAATTTGAGAAATATCTCGCCCAATGTTTTTGGTTTGTATGCTGCTTCCTTTGGCAATGCCTAACATTTCTAGTTGTTTTCCAGAAATATAATCTGTAGTTACTAATAACATCATTGTCAACTCCTTGCTTTTTATTTCTGATTATAGAACTTTATGTTGTCCTTTGCAATCCTTAGATTAAAATAAGAGCTAGTGCATTGACAGCTTGTAAAAAGTATACTAAAATGACAAAATAGCATTGGATAGAGAAAGGATTGAAAAGAATGAAAAAAGCAATTGCTTGTTTTATAGCAACGATGTTTGTTTTAACAGGAGTAGGCTGTTCTGCAAATGCAAATGGCTCAGCAGAACAAACCCCAACCGAGCAAACTACCCCAACAGAACAAAGTACAGAGCAAACGCCACGTGATGAAAATGCAGCACTGTTACAGGCGCAAACGCCACAAGAGGGAGATGAAATTGCAGTCATTCAGACAAACAAAGGCGAAATTCGTATGCAATTTTTCCCAGAACAAGCACCAAAAGCAGTAGAAAATTTTAAAACCCATGCCCAAGAGGGCTATTTTGACGGTTTGATATTTCATAGAGTGATTAACAACTTTATGATACAGGGCGGCGACCCAACTGGAACAGGCACAGGCGGAGAAAGTATCTGGGAAGCAGATTTCGAGGACGAACCTTCTAACGAATTATATTTCTTTCGGGGCGCAGTCGCAATGGCAAACAGAGGTCCTAACACCAACGGCAGCCAATTTTTTATTGTACAGAATGCAAGTGTAGAGCAACAGCTTATGGAGCTATTAAAGGAGTCAAAAGTGACAGAAGAAGATGGCGATGAGATGGGCATATACTTAGGTGAAAAATTTGTTAGTATCAATGAAATGAAAGCTGCTTTTACCAATGCAGCGCTGGACTACTATGAACAAAATGGTGGTACTATCAATTTGGAATCTGTATTTTCTGGTAGCGTGTATACGATATTTGGGCAGGTGTATAGCGGCTTGGATACGGTAGATGCGATTGCCCTTTCTGAAACAGATGCGGCAGATAAACCAGTAGAAGACATTATCATTGAAAAGGTCACAATAGAACCATATCAAGCAAATTAAACAGGAATAAAAAAAGATAGTGATAATTGACTATCTTTTTTTTATTTTAGAGCGACAAATTTGTTGTAAAGCAGTAGTGAATATGATATAATATTTTTATAGTAACGAATCGAACAGTATGTGACAGATAGAAAGGAGAATTTATATGAAAAATATGTTGTATGGCATTGGTTTGCTGCTGAGCGGTAGTGTTGGTATGGGCGCTTGTCTGATTGCAATAAACCAAAGTGAAATGCGTTTTGCGCTTAGTATTGTACAAAAAATATCAGAATCTAGTATGTCCTTTCCATTTACGCTTTTTGCTGTTTTAGCAATCATTGGACTAATCATTAGTACAAAAGAATTTTTTCATGAGTAAGAGGGCAAAATTGTCCTCTTTTATAGCACAACTATTTCCCACTACAAAAAATATTGTAATTGTGTCCCATTCCAGATACCTTTTTGAATCAAAAAGCGCAATGCCTCCTGTTTTTGTCTGATGGACATTTTTTGCCAAAGGATTTCAAAGCAATTTTGTTCTTTTTGTGCAAAAAAAGTTTGTTTTTGGAGCAATTCTTGCTGTTTTTGCAGCGTTTTTTGCTGTTTTTGTAATTTTTCTACCTTATTATTGACCTCTTTTAGCACAATATCATTTATCTTTGTGTTTCCCAGTAATTGGATATAATTTTGTATTTGATTTTGGCAGGATAGAATTTCTTTTTGTATGTAGTTTGCGGCATTGCTGTCCTTTTGCCACTTTTTTAGCACTTCTGCAAAATGATTGTTTTTTTGGATATATTCTAAAAGAAGTTTTTCGGTTTGCATATCCGTTTGTTTTCCCTGTAAATTTTGTATGGTACAGCCTTTTCCCTGCAATTTTCCCCTGCATATATAGTCAAAAGTATTGCCATTTCTTCTTTTTTTTGCCTGCATTTTTTGCCCACAGTTTTGGCAGTATAACAAGCCTGACAAAAGTGCATAGTCATTTTCTGTTTTATGTTCTTTGGTTTTGGGGCTATTTCTTTGTAGGCGTTTTTGGATACTGACCCAGATTTCTCCTGCTATCGTTCCCTGCTGTTTGCCCATTGCTACAATCCAACAGTCTATATTTTGTCGTGGTGCTGCTTTTTTACGATAGTTTCTTTTATTATACACCATTAGCCCATATTGTTCAGAACACTCTAAAAAGGTAACTTCTGCACCCTTTTGCAAAAAATATTCTTTTGCAGCATGGTCTGCCTTGCAGTAAACAGGATTTGTTAAAATTTGTTTGATTGCCATAACAGAAAATACATTTCCTTTTCGGGAATAAATACCATTTTTTTGCAATTCCCTTTTGACTGCTGACAGAGAACCATATTCCAAAAAAAGGGCATATATTTTTTGTACAATTTTGATTTCGTCTTGCTGCTGCACTAAATGACAATAGCTATGTCCTTTTTCGATGACTCTTTTTGAGACAAAGCCTAGCGGAAATGTTCCTCCCAACCAGTACCCTTTTTTTGCCAAATAAAACATATTATCTCTTACTCTTTCCCCAATGGTTTCCCGTTCTAGCTGCGCAAACACAGACGCAAGATACATCATAGCTCTACCAGTCGGTGTTGCAGTATCAAACTGTTCTTGTACACAGACAAAAGCTGTTTCCCAAGCACTGAGTTGCTGAATAAGTGCCGCAAAATCTCCCACATTTCTACTAATTCTATCCAAACGATAACAAACAATATAGTCTAATTTTTTTTGTTTTGCTAGGGAAAGCATTTGTTGAAATTGTGGACGCTGACTATTTTTTCCAGAGTATCCCTCATCTACAAAAAGATGTATTTGCTGCCCTTCCCCAAAATGGTTAACGATATATTTTTTACAGTAGTCTATTTGGTTTTGGATAGATTCTCCTTTTGCTGTCTGCTTTGACTTTCTGCTATAGATGGCAAATTCCATATTCATTCCCCTTGTTGTTGTAGTTTGCTTTTAGTATATGCCTAAAAAATATAAAAACTGTATAAAATTTAGTTGACAATCTAAAGCACTTGCTAATACAATGATAACAATTAACATTATTTGCATTTACGAAAGGAGTAATAACATGTATTCTGGAAATACATTTCAAGGAAGTCAAAATTATGTTGCTTCACAGGAGCTGATGAACGCGGTTAACATTGCGATGGCGCTGGAAAAGCCATTACTTATTAAAGGAGAACCTGGTACAGGGAAAACCATGCTTGCCGAAGCAATTGCGCAATCATTGGGTAAAAAGCTAATTATTTGGAACATCAAATCAACAACAAAAGCACAAGATGGCTTATATGTTTATGACGTGGTACAAAGGTTATACGACAGCCAATTTGGCAATGAGGGAGTAGATGACATTGAAAAATATGTTAAACTGGGCAAATTAGGAGAGGCTTTTTCTGCTGATGAACAAGTAATCTTACTAATTGACGAAATTGACAAAGCTGACCTGGAATTTCCAAATGACTTACTTTGGGAATTAGACAAAATGGAATTTTATATCCCAGAAACCAAGCAGACCATCAAGGCAAAACATCGCCCTATTGTGATTATCACTTCCAATGCAGAAAAAGAATTGCCTGACGCTTTTTTAAGAAGATGTATTTTCCATTATATCGCTTTTCCAAAACAAGAATTGATGGAAGAAATTGTTAATGTACATTTTCCGGATTTAGATAGTGAAATGCTCAAACAAGTCATGGCTGCCTTTTATTGGATTAGAGGACTGTCTTCTATTCAGAAAAAGCCAAGCACTTCAGAAGTATTGGATTGGATACAAGCATTGCGTTTAGGCGGCATTTCAGAACAAAAAATCAGAAGTGAAATTCCTTTTGCTGGCGTATTGCTCAAAAAGAATGAAGATTTAGACACACTGGAAAAATTTAAAAGTTAAGGTAGGTGACAACAATGTTCAGCTCCTTTTTTTACCTTTTAAGAAAGCGAGGGCTTGCCGTCTCTTTCAACGAATGGATAACCTTATTAGAAGCATTGCAAAAAGGTTTACATCAATCTAGTTTTACAGGCTTTTATTATCTTTGTAGAGCCATTTTAGTCAAAAGCGAGGCAGATTTTGACCGTTTTGATGGTGCTTTTTTAGAATATTTTAAAGATGTAGAATTTACGCAAGAATTACCAAAAGAATTACTAGAATGGTTAGAAAATCCAAAGGACAAGCCCAAAGACAAATTTGACTTGGATAGAGCAGCAGAAAATGCCTATCTGTCCTCAGAAGAAATACAAAAAATGTTGTTAGAACGCTTGGAAGAACAAAAAGAAGAACATAACGGTGGTAGTTATTGGATAGGAACGGGCGGCGTTTCGGTCTTTGGTAACAGCGGCTATAGCCCCAAAGGGATTCGTGTTGGCGGTGTTTCACGCTATAAAAGTGCGTTTCAAGTGGCAGGAGAGCGCCATTTTAGAGATTTCCGCAACGACAATACCTTAGATACCAGACAATTCCAAATGGCTTTTCGTAAGCTGCGCCAATTTTCTAGCCGTATTGACGCACCAAAAACGGAATTTGATATTGACAACACCATAAAAGAAACGTCTAATAACGCAGGTAATTTAAAAATTGTTTACCAAAAACCAAGAAAAAATACAGTAAAAGTGCTATTGCTGATGGATTCTGGCGGTTCAGTAGAATATTACAGCCGTCTTTGTAGTGCCTTGTTTCAGTCTGTGAGTAAGTCCAAGCACTTTAAAGATTTAAAAGTATATTATTTCCATAATAGTATTTATTCTAAGGTGTATACTGAGCCAAACTTGCGGCTTAAAACGGCAATCGATACCAATTGGATATTGCAAAATATTAGTAGTGAATATAAAGTAATTCTTGTAGGGGACGCCATGATGGAGCCATCAGAATTACTGTCTGGTAGTTATTATAGTTATGGTGTGCGGGACGAAACCCCTGGGATAGAGTGGTTTGAACGCTTTAAGCAAAAGTATCCGCATATTGTTTGGCTCAATCCTGCTAAACGCCCACAATGGAGTAAATATTGGTCACATACTTATGATGTGCTTGCTGATGTCTTTCCGATGTATCCGCTGTCGGTAGAAGGCTTGGAGGCAGCACTAAAAAAATTGCTGGTTTCCCGATAAAATTTTAAGAATTGAAACAAAGAGGAGGTATAATATGAAATCAATTATTTTTGACGTAGATGGTACACTTTGGGACTCTTGCCAAGCGGTAGCAAATGCTTGGAATACGGTTTTAAATAGATACCCAGAGTTAAACGGCAAACAGGTAACAGAACAAATTACAAGAGGTTTTATGGGTAAAACATCAGAAGAAATTTTTAATACCCTTTTGCCTGAAGTAGAAGAGCAAAAAAGATTCCAAATTATGGAGGAATGTGGCAAACAAGAAGAAGTAGAAATTGCCAAACATGGTGGTAAACTTTTTGATAATTTAGAAAAAACCTTGCAAATATTGTCCCAAAAATATGATTTGTACATTGTTAGCAACTGCCAAGCTGGTTATATCGAAGCATTTCTTGCTTACCATAAATTAGCACAATATTTTAAGGATTATGAAAATTCTGGTAGAACTGGCAAGCCAAAAGGCGAAAATATTAAACTGATTATAGAAAGAAACCACATTCAAAAATCATTTTATATTGGTGACACACAGGGCGATTATGATGCGACTAAAATTGCAGGGATTCCATTTCTATATGCGAAATATGGTTTTGGTAGTGTTGATGATGATGTGCCTTATATTGATAGTATAGAACAACTTCCAGAAAAAGCCGAAAGTCTATTTTAAAATCAAACAGCATAACATAATCAAAAAGGAAATGTTATGATGTCTGCTAAAAATCACCCACAAATAATACTCAATCCTCTTGCTCCAAAAGAGCAGGAGGATTTTTTGCGTCGTTGTGACAAGCTCTACCTTGCCCTTTTAGAAAAAAATACTTCAGCGGAAATATTGTTGCAAAAATTGACGACTCGAACTGACGACAAAAATGAGCTTTGACGATAAGAACTGACGACAAAACGACAAAATGGACGACAAATTTTTTTTAAAAATGTCGTCGCTGAAACCCTTATTTTACTAGGTACTACTCTGATTGACGACAAAAATGATAAAAAATTTTAAGCTTGTATGTATTTGAAAAAGATGATAAAAAGACGATAAAAACAAACTATATATAGTCTTTTTTATAAAAAAAAAAGAGTAGCAAAAAATTTTGTCGTCAGTTGAAATAGTAAAAATAAGAGATACGCTGTGTTTTATAAACTGTGGTGATAAAGTTGCCCACACTATGGTTGCGCGAATCTGCCATTGCAGGGTACAAAATTATTTGTTAATATAGCAATGAGCCGTTCTCTTGGGGAATCAATAATACGGCAAGCGGTCACACCCGCAGAGTTACAGCCAAAACCCATACACATCGTAAGTGCCTGTTTGCCATGTGCATGTGCCTTTTGGAATAAGCCGTCCATATGAAAGGCAATTCTTGGCAAAAGTCCAAAGTCTTCTAGTATGGTAAACAATGGGAAAAAGATTGCCATAGGAGGCAACATCACCGCAACAACCCAGCTTACAGTTAAATAAATACCATCTTTTACAATGCCATAAAACCATTCTGGTACAGCGCACCATGTTAAAAAGTCTCCTAGTTTTTCGCCCATATGATAAAATAATTCCATCAATAAATTTGAGGGTACATTTGCGCCTGCTATTGTAATCCAAAATATTAGCCCCAGCAAACCTAACATAACAGGAATCCCTGTCTTTTTTGACATAAAAATACTATCTAAAAGGCGTTCTCTTTGTTTTGCCTTTTCTGTTTTTTCTGTTACAACTTCCTTTGCGATTTGCTGCCCTCTTTTTAAAAAGGTAATACTTCTTTCTTCTTTTAGTTTTTCAACAGTATACCCTTGCTGCGCCAAATACTGTTGTGCCATTTCTTGCCTTGCTAATACTTCTTGCATTTTGATATCATCTAATTTATCACAAAGCATTTTTAAAAACCAATTATCGCCCTCTAGTATCTCCATAGCAAAATATTTTGCTGCAATGTCCTCTGGAACAAGATGCTCTGCCCCCTTTAAAAAATCATGATACAGTTGTTCTATTTTTTGGGGAAATAGGGTTTGATTCGGTTTACAACAAATGTCTTCCTCTACGACAGATATAATTGTTTTTTTGAGTTTTTCTATCCCTTTGCCTGAGCGCGCACTAGTACAAACTACAGGGATATTTAAGAGTTGTGACAATTTTTTACTATCTACAATAATGCCCTTTTTTTGCGCCTCGTCCATTAGATTGATACAAAGTATAACTTTTTTAGTTAGCTCTAGGATATGAAGTACTAAGGTCAAGTTTCTTTCTAAGGAAGTTGCATCTAATACAACAAGCATAACATCTGTTTTTGCCGAACAAATAAATTCTTTTGCACAACGTTCTTCTGCACTGTCTGAAAAAAGAGAATAAATACCTGGTAAATCATAGACAATACAGTGTTTTCCCTCTAAAAAAAAACTGCCCTGCGCATTGCTTACTGTTTTGCCTGACCAGTTACCTGTGTGCTGCTTGAGTCCTGTCAAGCAGTTGAACACTGTACTTTTGCCTGTATTAGGATTTCCTGCTAATCCAATGATGATTTCATTTTTGCTCATGATTCCCTCAACTCCCTCACCAATATGTTTTGTGCATCTTTTTGCCGCAATGCAATTAGTGTTTGTTTTACTTCATAAACTTTTGTACCTCCTCCCCAACATTCATAAAGTGGTATAACTACACTACCTGCATAAAATCCCATATCATAAAGCCGCAATTTTTGGTTTTGCTCTGCTCTAATTTCTACAATACAATATTTTTTGTTATGGATACTGTTTTGCAATGTTTGCATATTTTTCCCTCTTTCCATTTCTTGCTGTTTTTAGTATACGGTATCTCTTTTCTATCTGTGCATGACCTCTTTTATTTTTTAAAAAAATGTGCTATACTACCATATCGATAAAAAGGAATGATAGAAATGGAGTAGACTACAATGGCTTTTTCAATAGAATCTCAAACAACACAAATTTCAAATATTTTTATAGAGGAATATATGCCAAAAGCACAACCACACTATGTTGTGGTCTATTTATATGCTTATCGTTATCTTTCAAATGGTGACAACTCTTTGACCAATCAATCTATTGCAGAAGCACTTGATATTTTTGAAAGCGATGTGATAAAAAGTTGGAAATACTGGCAGGAACAAGGACTTGTAACACTGGAAGAAAATGGTGATATTCATTTTTTGCCTATTAAATCAAAAAAAGACCAACAAAAGCAACAACAACCAGTGTTTCAAAATTCTTTTGGTACACCGCCAGAATATTCCCAAGAAGAAATGCTAGCGATAAGTAAAAATAGTCCTACGGCAAAAAAACTTTTTGCTTTGGCGCAGCAATATTTAGGTAGAACCCTGTCTTACAAAGATATGTCTATTGTATTGAGTTTGAATGAATGGCTAGGGCTTTCCTTTGAGGTTATAGAACTGCTTTTTTCCTACTGCAAAGAAATCAATCACTATCATATACACTATATTGAAAAAGTGGCAATCGGTTGGGCAGAGCAAGGTATTACAACACCAGAGAGTGCTTCAGATTATATTGCACTACACACAAGTGGCTACAAAAAAATAATGCAGGCATTGGGGAAAGGCAACCGTGTTTTGACGCCTGCGGAGGAAAATTTTGTACAAACATGGATACAACAATATCAATTTAGCATAGAAATGATTTTAATTGCCTGTGAAAAGACAATATTGCAGGCAGAAAAGCCAAGTTTTACCTATGTCAATGGCATACTAGAAAAGTGGTACAAAAACAATATTAAGACACCAAAAGACGTCGAAACTTCCGACCAAAATTTTCAAGATACTAAAAAGAAAAAAACAGAACAAAAAAAGGAACAAAAAGCAAACTACACAAAACAAAACAAAGTTACTGCTGTAAAAAGAAATCGTTTTGTAAACTATGAGCAGAGAGATTGGGACTTTGAAGAACTCGAAAGATTGGCAAGAGAACGTTTAAAAAATAGTTAAAGGGGAGTGAAAAATATGGCTACAAAATCAGAATTATATAAAACAGTATTGCGGGAATATGAGCAAATTCGTATCCAAAAGCAGCATGAACTACAAAAAAATAGAGATGAAATTTATGCAGATTGTCCCCGTTTAGAAGAAATCGAAAAAGAAATTTCTTTAACGGGTGTTCGTATCGCTCGCATGGTTATTCAAAATCCAGAAAATATGCAACAGCTTTTAGAGAAATTAAAACAATCCCTTTCTTTACTCAAACAAGA
>CAMXTM010000026.1 GCA_947246775.1 uncultured Clostridium sp.
ATGATTGTGTGCATATTTAGAAAATGCCTTATAAACGGACTGTATAAACACTTTTACATCAATTTCTGCTTGTAAAAGTATTTCGTCTATAGGAATTGGAATGAAATTAGAAATTTCGTTAAATGTCATATTACCTCGTAAAGGAATGTCAAAGTCTAAACAATCTGAATAAAGAGCTATTAGTATTTCTTTTAAATAAGCAATGGTAAGTAAATCTTTTTCTAAGGATACAATATAAGTACCTGGCTCAGTATAAAAAAGTACATAACCAGAATGAACTTTTTCTGTTATCAAATCTGTTAATAATACCAAAAATTCCTTTGGGGCATTATTGTCATTCAAATAGGAAGCAGAAATTAGTGCGCTTTCTTCTTCTGTTTTAAATTTCATATCAAACCAGCCAGAATCAATATTAGAAATAGAAAAGATGCATTTTTGTTTCATAAGTATCACCCCTTACAGTAAAAATTGTATATTTGTTAACAGTAGTATTAGGAATCTTTTTTGTCCCAGCCTTTTTGTTTGATAGCTTGTTCAAACATATCCCATTCTTCTTTAGGGAAATAATTCCAGTTTTCCTCATATTTGTCATATAATAAATGATTGTGTGCATATTTAGAAAATGCCTTATAAACGGACTGTATAAACACTTTTGTATCAATTTCTGCTTGTAAAAGTATTTCGTCTATAGGAATGAAATTAGAAATTTCGTTAAATGTCATAGTACCCCATAAAGGAATGTCAAATCCTTTGTTGTCTTTATAGATACAATCATATATTGAGTAAGCAACAGTTAGTATTTCTTTTTCTAATGATAAAAAATAAGTACCAGGTTCTTCATCAAAAAATACATAAGCAGTATCTATTTTTTGTAATAGAAAATCTGTTAGCATAAGCAGTAATTCTTTGGGGGAATCATGAAAAAATACATCAGAGGCAGAAATATATACTGTTTTTTCCTCTGTTTTAAATTCCATATCAAACCAGCCAGAATTAATATCAGAAATAGAAAAGATACATTTTTGTTTCATAAGTGTCACTCCTTACAGTAGTATTTTTAGTATAATATTATCCCACCTCTAAACATTTGTTTAAACAGCGGGATAATATAGAAATAGTGATTTTTATTGTATATTATGATTTTTTTCTTCCTCAAATATAGCAAAGCCATTTCTGCCATTTTCTTTTACTATATATAGTGCAGTATCTGCTTTTTGATATAATGTTGAAAAATCGCTACCTTGCAGTGGAGAAAGAGAAATACCAATAGAAACGGTTGTTGTGACTGCGCTTTCGCCCTCGCCATAGGTTTGCTCAAATTCTTTTACTAATCTGCCTACTGTATTTTTAATAGCGGAAAAGGAGTTAATATTTTGTATTAGTACAATAAATTCGTCGCCGCCTAGTCTACCTATAATATCCGTTTTACGAAAATGCTTTTTCAATATATTAGCAGCATCGACAAGCACTTTATCGCCCATTTGGTGACCTAATGTATCATTTACTGTTTTAAAATTATCTAAGTCGCAAATTAAAAAGGCATGCACACCTTTGCCTAATATTTTTTTAGACACTGCTTCTGTAACCAATTTTTGTGTTGTAGCACGATTGTAAACTTCTGTTAAAAAGTCCATATCTGCTTGTTTTTTCAGTTCTAGTTCTTTTCCCTTTTTGTCATTGATGTCTTTGATGACCATAAGTCCCTTTATATCGCCAGATTCTGGTTCTTGTAAAAAGTGAATGGTACACTCTACCCAGATGTAATTTTTACCCTCTGTTTTTCTGCGATATTCTAAATGTAATGCTCTTTTACCCCTAAAGAAAACATAGTATAAATTTTCTCTGGAAAATGTTGTTAAAGTAGAAAGTCTATCATCTTCGTAAATACTAGATTGTATTACATCATATAAATATTCTGAGTAACATTTTCTTTTTGAAGAAGAATCCATTTCTTCCATTTCATCAAAGTTTTGTTCTTCAATATAGTCTTTGGTAATGTTGATTTCATAGGACATCATAGAATTTGAGGTAATTGCTTTTCTTAATTCCATTTCTTCTGCCATTTGCAATTCATTTTCTTTTAATAAAGTAGCATCTTCTAAGATACCAACAGTTTGTATAATATTGCTTTTATCTTTGTCAAATATATTTGTAATAATAATTTTGCTCCAAGTAAAACCACCATTTGGTTTTCTTATTTTTATAACGCTGCTTATTGTTTGCTGACCCTCTCCAATTTTTTCAAATACATTACGTACATCTTCTATAGAATCAGGTACAATCCAATTTTGCTGTATTAGGCTTTCTGGAATATTTTCTAATTGTCTTGCAAAACCATATTTTTCATTGCCTCTATAACGAAATGTCAGTTGTTTTGTTTCAATATCATAGTCAAAAATAACTTGTGTTCCTTGAGATACTGCAATAGCAAGGCTGGTTTCATTTTGCTTTAATATTTGATTCATTTGTATCATTTCGTCTCTGCTCTTTTTGGATAGATAGAATATCCATGCAAATATGAGTATAAAGATAGCTAAAACCTCTGCCAAAAGTTGCCAAACCATCATATTAATTTTATATAGCTTTGCGTCCATTGTTTCTGGGTCCATAATACAAATCATGTACCAGTCATTGATTTCATAGGGCATATAATATAAATATCTTTGCTCACCGCTTAAAATATAGTCCATAATTTCATTTTTATTTTGTCCCATATTTATTTTCATTTGGTCAATGTCATTTTCTAATAAATTTGTTTGAGACATATCCTGCCAAAAATTTTTTTCTGAATCAATATGTGTTTCTTGATTTGGATTGATGATAAAATCACCATTTTGTTCTACAATACCAAAATAATACTGTTTATTTCCAATAATATTTCTCATTGTTTCAGAAAAACTTTCTACATCAATCGCGCCATATAGAACACCAGTAATCTTACCATTTTGATAAATAGGTACAGCATTTACAAATTCATATTTATATAGTAATGGTTGTTTAATCAATTTTGATGTACTACTTACACCGTTTATAGCCTCTTTAAAAAAGTCTTCTTCTTTTACATCTGCTTGTATGTTTGCTGTTGTTTTTGCTAAACCAGTTGTATTTGCAATACCAATGTAGCAAAATGTAATACCAGTAGATTCTTGTTGTAAACGTTCTTGGATTTCTTCTATGTTCATTCCCCTTACTAAAGTCATTCGTTCTGCAACATTTTTCATATGATTTAAAGAGTCATCTAACATAGATTTGAGTGTTTGACTACTTTGCTTAGAAAATAGCTGTAATTCAACATAAGAACGTTCTAACTCCTCTTGTCGTAATACTTTACGAAAATGCCAAAAAAGCCCTGAAGAAGCAATACAAAAAAAGATAAACGCTATAATTAACTGCATATATAATTTTCTTTTTCCTTTTTTTAATGTCCTGATTTCTTTCATATTTGCTGTTTTCCCCCTGCGAATAAAGCGCTATTATATCAATATTTTATTAGATAGACACAATTTATACTACAAAATTTTTCTTTCCCATGTTAATGTATTAACATTAAATGTATCATATTCGATAATGATATGCAATAGAGAATATAGTGCTTTTTATTAGTTTTATTAAAATTAATAAATGTTATATAGAATACTGTTTTTATAAAAATAAAAGAGTCATAAAAGAGCAATTATTTATGCACAATATTTATCAATAATCAATAAAAAAATAATAAAATAATAGATGAATATTTAATCAATCTATTCAAATAAGAAAAATAAAAAACGAAACTCTATGACGAATGTCATAAAACTTCGCTTTTAAAAGTCTATATTTTTACTATCAACTGATAATATGAAAGAAAGATTTGTATTATATTAAAGCTTCTTTCTTTTTAAAGTAATCGTCAATTTTTATTTTAATATCTGTAGGTTTTAAATATTTTGATAAATACCCTTCTGGTTTTAAAGAGATTACTTTTTTTACACTTTCTGGGTCAGTTTTGCTTGTAAGGAATATAACTGGAATATCTGCAAATTCCTTTTCAGAGCGCAGCATAGCTAATATTTGTCTTCCATCACAAACAGGCATTTCATAGTCAAGCAAAACTAAATCTGGTTTATCTAATGTAATTGCTCGAATGGCAGACAGTCCAGATTTCACTGTAGAAACATCATAATCGTCGTTTAATAGTTCATGCATACCTTGTCGTATAATAATAGAATCGTCTACAATAAGCACTTTGTTCTTTTTTGTTCTTGTTTCTTTTCTTTCTGCAAGATATTTTTCAATCTCAACCATAGCATTATTTGTTTCGATTGGAGTACCAATAGTATTTTTAAGTAAATGTGGTGCAATAATGCAGTATGAAAAGTATCCTGCACCTGTATTAAATAATAGGCTGACTTGTGGGCTTTTTCTTTCTAGTACCTCTTGAAATTGATTGTAGGTCAATAAATTTTCTTCTTCCATTGTACATTCTTCTATGTTCATAGATGGAAATTTTTTCATAACACGCCTTACAAATTGCTGTGCTGTGTATCTGGCTGCATTTACTAGCATGGTATCTAATTTGTTTGAGCGAATACCTATGATTTTTCCAACTGTATTGATAAGCATTGTTTCTTCAAAAACTAAAATAATTTCCCATTTTTTTTCATCTTCTTCTGTAGCATAAACAAGACGATAATATACTCCGTTTCCAAATTTTTCTCCACCATAGGTTTCACTAATCACGTGTGATTCCAAATGGAACATATCATATAAAAGTTGAATAATTGTTTTTTTGATAGCGGTATGTTCTTTGTCAGGTAAACGATTTGACCATTTACTAGCTTGTCCTTGTACAATTGCGAGGTCTTCTGTGAGTGTGTGACCAATAAGCCAACCTGCACAAACACCTAAAAAGTGGTCAACAGCATCTGGAGCATAATCTGTCAATTTTAATTCTTCTTCCAATGCAGGAAGTGTGCTTTCTCGAAAATTTTTATGTATATATTTGTGTGTTTCTAGTTCTTCATAATGAATTGATTCCATATAATCTTCTTCATCTTTGAAATGTTTCATAGCATGTTCTTTAAAATATTTAATGCCTTCTTTACATGCCCACTTTCCTTTTTTTTCTTCTTCTCCAAATGCAAAAAGTTTATTGATAATCTTAAAAAGTCTTTTGTGTTCTTTGTCAATGATTTCTACTCCAATATTGTACTTATCGTCCCATATTAGTTGATTATCCATGTAAAATCCTCCTTAACTACAGTTTCATAATATTCACTGTAGAAATTCTGTAAAAAATTCCTCTTTGGTTTAACAGTTTTTTAAAATTTTGATTAATATTTCTTTTGTTTTTATCCTTTTTACAAAAATAATTATTTTACGCATTTTATAAGTATTTTATAAATATTTTATAAGTGTTGTCACCTCTTTTCTTATTTACATTATGCCATACTTTTTCTATTTTTAAAAGGGGATTTTAACTATTTGTAACAAGAAATCCCAGTTTTTAAAGAAAAATTTTTAGAAAAAATGAAAAGTAATAATTTAAAAAATAAAATAAAAAAAGATTTTATCAAAAAAGGTCAACTAATTAGTTGACCTTTTTACCTTTTTGTAAGCAGTATTTTTATTTACTTATGAATTTAATGCTTCTTCCTGTAATCTATCAAATTCTGCCATACATTCTTCTACAGTAGCACCATTTAATAAATTGCGTACAATAACACAAATATTTCCCCATTGTTCTACATTCATACTAGCATTGGTAGCAAGCACATAAATATTTTCTTTTATTTTATCATTTAATGGTTTTAAGGCTGGAATACAATCTACTTCTATGTTTTTAGAAGGAGAAATAACTCTATTGATTTCAGTATAAACTTGAAGTGATTCATCAGAAACGACTTCATTTAAAACTGCCATAGTATCTTCTAAGTGTTCTGCCTCTGCACTGATAGCATAACCTGTCATAGGGATAACAGGCATTTGTCCCAATTTACTTGGAAAACCGATTACTTGCATTTCAAAATCTGGATTACCATAAGCAGTTTCTGTATTGGCTGCTCCCCAGTATGCCATTACAATTGGTGTTTTTTGTGCCAAGAAGTCTGCACTTTCTCCCTCTATCGCTTCAGAAACGTATGCTTTTTTGGCATCAATGTAACCATTATCAATCAATTTTTGTAAAAATTCAAAACTTGGGCGCATATAGTCGCTGTATTTTTTTTCTCCACTGTTTAATGCTTGTATTTCTGCCTCTGTATTGCCACCATTATATAGGTCAGCATATGCTTGAGCAAATACAAAACATTCTAACCACCAACGGTTTGCACCAATTGGTGTTTCGATGCCATTTTCTTTAAAGATTCTGCAACATTCTAAAAATTCTTCCGGTGTGTTTGGCAGAGGTATATTGTATTGGTCAAACATATCTTTATTGATAAATAATCCATATGCCACAACTTCTTGAGGAATTGCTACTAATTTTCCATCAATGATATTTGCAGCCTTTACGACATCTCTCAAATTTTTTGCACTTTCTAGCCCTGATAAATCAGCGAGTCTACCCTCAGAGCCTAATATTTTTATAATATCAGGGTTTAATAAATAACAGTCGTCCATATTATTGCGCGCTCTATCAAGTGCTACATCATCATATGTTTTTTCTTGATAATTTTCTGCTGTATAAGTTTTGTATTCTACAGTTAAATTAAGTTTTTCTTCTGCCATTGCTACAGTAACATCAAAAGCATTTCTTGCAGTATTATCTGCATTAGGGTTTGTTTTTTCCATAGGAGTGAACAAATTAACTACTTTTTTATTTTCTTCTTCTTCTACAATTAGATTTTTACTAGAATTTTGTGGATTGCCACAAGCAACTATTGAAACTGCTGTAACCGTTGCCACAACAACAGCAGTTATTTTTTTTAAGTTTTTTTTCATAATATTTAATCCTTTCTTTGTACATATTGGTTTATTATATTTTTTAACAATTCCATATCAATTGGTTTTGCCATGTGTACATTCATGCCAGAATCAAGAGCTTCTTTTTCATCTTCAGCAAAAGCATTTGCCGTCATAGCGATAATTGGTATTGTTTTTGCATCTTCTCTCTGTAATGCTCTAATCGCTTTAGTTGCCTCATAACCATTCATAACAGGCATTTGTACGTCCATCAATATCGCATTAAATTCATCTGGTTGTGCATTAGTAAAACGTTCTAAGGCAAGTTTACCATTTTCAACAATTTCACAGTTTGCACCCTCTATATCTAATAGTTCTTGTAAAATTTCTGCATTGATTTCGTTATCTTCCGCGGCGAGAAAATGTAGACCCTCTAGTGTAATTGGCTTTGCAATTTGCTTTTTATTTTTTGTATATTGTTTGATTGTCTTTTTTAGTAATTCGATATCAATTGGTTTTGCAATATGTACATTCATACCAGAATCAAGAGCTTCTTTTTCATCTTCAGCAAAAGCATTTGCCGTCATAGCGATAATTGGTATTGTTTTTGCATCTTCTCTTTGTAATGCTCTAATCGCTTTAGTTGCCTCATAACCATTCATAACAGGCATTTGCACGTCCATCAATATCGCATCAAATTCATCTGGTTGTGCATTAGTAAAACGTTTTAAGGCGAGTTTGCCATTTTCAACAATTTCGCAGCTTGCTTCCTCTATATCTAATAGTTCTTGTAAAATTTCTGCATTGATTTCGTTGTCCTCTGCAGCAAGGAAATGCATTCCTTTTAGCGTAGAATCTTTTTCATCTTCAGTAGTATTTTCTTCATTTTGTGCTTTTTGCATTTCGATGATTTTTTCTTTTAATGCTGATACAAAAAATGGTTTTGTTAAAATTTCTGTATTTTTGATGTCAAGTGCTTGTTTAATGGAGATGCTTTCTTCTATATTATTACCATCATAATCTGTCAAAAATAGGAGAGGAATTGCATCTGATAATAATACTCTTATTTTTTTTGCAATTTCTATACTATCCACATCAAACATGTCCCAATCTAGTAAAATCAAGTGATACTGTTTTTCTATATTACAGCATTGTTGGATTGTTTCTTGTTCACTAATGGCTATATCCACTAAAACTTTTGTATCTTGCATAAGCGTTTGAATATTTTTGCAATCTTCCTTGTGTCCGATTGCCAATATATGGGAAATTCCACTTTTTTCCCAAAATTGTTTGTCTGTCAGTTCTTCTGGTATTCTAAATTCAATATCTACTTTAAAAATACTGCCTTTGTTTACTTCGCTAGAAACTTCTATTGTTCCGCCCATAAGCTCTACAATACTTTTTGTAATTGCCATGCCTAGTCCTGTACCTTGTACTTTATTTGTTGTACTGTTTTCTGCTCTGGTAAAAGCATCAAATATGGTTTCAAGATACTCTGGTGTCATACCATAACCGTTGTCTTCTACTTCAATTCTGATATGTTCATATTGTTTAGAACGTTGTTTTAAACCAATCATACGAAACCAAATATTTCCTCCCTCTTGTGTATATTTTACAGCATTTGAGAGAAGATTGATTAGTATTTGATTGATTCTTGTTTCATCTCCCATTAAATACTCATGTTTGATTTTTGTTACTTCAACATAAAAATTTTGATTTTTTGACTTTGCCATAGGGCGTATAATAGCATCTATAGAAGATACTAAGTCATTTAATGTAAATTCTGCAATATTTAGTACTACTTTTCCGCTTTCTATTTTAGAAACATCTAAAATGTCATTGATTAAACTTAATAAGTGCTGACCAGAAGCAGTAATTTTTTTTGTATATTCTCTTACTTTGGCTGGATTTTCCGCGTCCATAGCAAGTAGCGTTGTAAATCCAAGTACTGCATTCATTGGCGTACGAATATCATGAGACATATTAGAAAGAAAAGTTGTTTTAGAATTGCTTGCCATTTGTGCAGCCTGTAGTGCCTCAGCAAGCTGTTTGTTGTGTATTTCTCTTTCTGCTTCTCTTTCTTTTCTAATTTTATTTTGCTGCCTTTGGTTAAAATAGTATAGTGTACAACATAGAAAAAAGGCAATTAACATAACGATAACAACAAGGAAAATATTTTGATTTACGGTTCTTCCCTCTTGCTGTATTGCTTCAATTGGCACATAGCCAATCAGATAAATATATCCGTTGCTGACTGACCACATATAATTTAGAGAATTTTTTTGCCGAACATTGTGATAAAATAATATATTTTTTCCACTTTGAACACAAGCACGAATTTCTTCACGAAGACTTTGGTCAAGAATATTGTTAGCACGAAAAAAATCTTCTAAATTAAGATGTCCTGCACTTCTTTCACCCATACCTTTTGGTTTTAGTACTAGTCTTTCATTTTTGGCGTCCATAATATAAAGCATTGCTGTACCATTGTAAAAGCCATTCGGAAGAGATTTATCAAAAGAGTCATAAACGTATTCTGCATAAAGTGTTGCGATTACTTGACCCTCTTTTTCAATAGGACATTTCATTGTATATGCCCATGTTCCCATATAATTTACATAAGATTCAGAGATAGGTAAATCATCTATTGTTTTTCCAGAAGAAAAATCTAAACTTTCTTCTGAAAAAGGTTCTCCTATATTGGAAATGCCTTCTGTTTGTTCTGAGAATATAATAGATAATTTTACCATTGTTTGATTTTTGTGATAGGAACGAATAAATTCTTCTGGATTTTCTGTAGCCGAAATTTCCTGCGCAATTAATTTTTGGAATTCTGCTTCTTTCTGTAATATTGCTTCTATAGTACCTTTCATTAAATCCAGACTTTCGCTTAAATTTTGAATTGCTGAATGAGACATTTCTGTAGATATTTTCCGCGATACAGAAAATACAACAGCAATTAAAATACAAAAAACAAGTATAATAGGAAGAAAGAAAGGAATTCCTTTATTTCTATTTTTTTTCATTGCTCAATCCCCAATCTTTTGGCTCAATTTGTATTGCTATTATCATAAATATCATTTTTGTTATAAATTCTTTTCCCCTATTTCATTATCCTTTGTATTTTTTATTAATATTGTAAATGATAATAAAATTATTATACCCTTTGTATTATTTTTATGTCAATATGATTATGAAGTTACAATATCATATTTGTATTATATGTTTTATTTTGATAGGGAGTGTCTCATTTGCAAATGTTCTAATTTTAAAAAAATTGTGAAATTTTTATCAATTTATTAAACTATAACTATGATTATAAAATGCCTTTTTAGACACTCCCTAGCAATAAATTTTACAAACGATTTATTCTAACTCTTCCATTTTAATATTATTAAGGAGTTCTTCTATCTCAAATTTTATTTTTGCTTCCTTTCTTTTAATCCATTTTTGATAATTATGCCTATATTTATCTACAGGAGTCATACCAATACCCTCCCATACTTTATCTCCCTTTATTCTTCCATATTCATATATAGTTATAACAGACAACATATCATCTTTTTCTTCTACTACTTCAAATTCATAACCTTGATGCTCTGCTACGACTTTTACTTTAAAATAAGAATCTACTTCTGGTGGACTGACATATTTCATACAAACAATTTCTTTTTCTACTCCTAAAATTTGAAATGGTTTGCATTTTTCAAATCCTTTTGAAACATCTTCTGAGCTTGTAGAATACAATACAAAATTACCATCTAGTGTCGTTCTTGCAATGTATGCCTTTCCTAGATGTATTGCAAACGTTTTTTCTTTCATATCTTTAATTTCAAGGTTCAGCAATCGCCATACACTTTGTATATCTTGATTGTTTGCTAGTTCTTCTATCTCTAATGTGATTGTTCTGACTTCTACTCTTGTTACCCATTTTTGATATGTAACCGTTCTTTCATTCACTGCAATCAGTTCTTTCCCCTTTCGAGCAATATCAAAAAGGTTTTCTGTCACCATAATAGAGAGCATTTTTCCTTTTTGTCCTATTATATCAACTTCATCAAGTCGAGGTCTTCCTTTTGTTCTTACTTTAAAATAAGATTCTAATTCCGACAATTCTACATATTTTGTACAAACAATTTCTTTTTTTATACCTAAAATTTGGAAAGGCTCACACGCTTCAAATCCTTTTGAAATATCTTCTATATCTGTAGAATATAGTAGTATTTTATTTGTTTCGTCTGTAGTAGTTATATATGTTTTGCCTAAATATACCGCAAAAGTTCCTTTTTTCATCTCTTTAGTTTCCAAATTTAGCAACTGCCAGATAGCTTTCATATCATCATTATCAAAATCTCCCTCTATTTCTAACATAAATTCTGCTTCTTCCTTTTTAATCCACTTTTGATACACGCCTTTCTCAAGGACACTCATTCCTATGTCTTCAGCTACTCTATAATCTCCAGTTACAATAGATAACATATCTTCTTCTTTTTCTAATATACCAAATGTACAACCTTTGTATATCGCTATTATTCTTTTATAATAGTAAGAAGTTATCTCTGATTTTTCTACAGTTTTTGTACAAACAATTTCTTTTTCTGTCCATGAGCTTTTATAAGGTTCACAAGGCTCAAATCCTTTAGAAACATCTTCTATATCTGTAGAATAGAGTGTTATTCTTTTATCTCTATGCGCTTCATATTCTTTTCCTAAATAAATTGCAAATCTTTTTTCCATAACGTTTCACCTCAAAACTTATTTTGTAGAAATAAAAGCTGCATTGCTCTTACTTTATAAACTGTTATACCTCTTCCATCTTAATATTATTAAGGAGTTCTTCTATTTCAAATTTCATTTTTGCTTCCTCTCTTTTAATCCATTTTTGATAAATAGTCTTATATTTATTTATAGGAGTCATTCCTAAACTTTCACATAATTTGCTTGGTTTCGGTTCATTTTCATTTGTAATCAATAACATATTTCCCTTTTCTTCTATTACTTCTAATTCATGACCTTGATACTCTGCCATAATTTTTACTTTAAAATAAGATCCTACTTCTGACGGACTGACATATTTCATACAAACAATCTCTTTTTCTACTCCTGAAATTTGAAATGGTTTGCATTTTTCAAATCCTTTGAAACATCTTCTGGATTTGTAGAATACAATGCAAAATTACCATCTAGTGTTGTTTTTGCTACATATGCCTTTCCTAAATGTGTTACAAACGTTTTTTCTTTCATATTTTTAATTTCAAGGTTCAGCAAGCGCCATACAGCTTGTATGTCTTGATTATTTGCCAGTTCTTCTATCTCTAATCTAATTTCTCTTATATATTTTCTTTCTATCCACCTATGGTGTAGATTTTTTTCTTTATCAATCAAAGTCATTCCTAGCGTTTTCCATGTTGCATTAAAATGACTTGCTGAACTAATAATAGATAGCATTTTTCCTTTGCCTTCTATTATATCAACTTCATCAATCTGATGCTCTCCTTTTGTTCTTACTTTAAAATAAGAGTCTAACTCTGACAATTCTACATCTTTTGTACATACAATTTCTTTTTTTATGCCTAAGATTTGGAAAGGCTCACACGCTTCAAATCCTTTTGAAATATCTTCTATATCTGTAG
>CAMXTM010000027.1 GCA_947246775.1 uncultured Clostridium sp.
AGTGATAAATTTCCCTTTTCCAATACTTCTAAAACACCAATGATATTAATTAACAATATTTTTTCTTCTTTTTTACTTGTCATATTCTCTAAAAAATTTATCAATCTTTTTCTCCTTGATTAGTCTCCTATCGAAATCAATCCTAAATCTCTTGCAATCGCTTTTTGTGCAATTGCTATTAATTCCTTGAGCATTTGCTTTCTTTCTTCCAATTCTATATCATTTTCAAGTAGTGATGCATTCAAAATATATTTGCATATTTTAATTATTTCAAATAAATCTTTTTTCGAAATTATAACATCACGATAAGGATTGATTTTATATAGTTTACTCATATCAATTGATACCTTTTTCCTTAATTTGTATATCAAATCAAGAAAATCGTCACTAAATTCTACATTCTCTCCCTCATTAACATCAATGTCTTCTATTGCATTACCTATATAAAAATTCATAAAAATGACCTTTCTCTCTGAAATATTTTATACCTCTTTTTCCACTCTTTTAATCAGCAATTCTAAGTCTTGTACCTCTATTTGTCTGTTGTTATTTAATATTTTTATATCATTTAAATATTGTTTTGATTTTTGTATTATTTCTTTACAAAATCCACTAAAAGAAACTTCCTTATTCTTCCAATATTTATATTCAAGATTTGGCATTGCTGTTGTTTCTAAGGCACTACTTCCTTCTGGTTTATCAGCATATACCTTACTAATATAAAATTTCCCTTTTTCTCTTTTTAGCTCTATCCATACATTTTCCTTTTCTATATCACTAATTAAAACATAATCCATTTTATTTAAAAGTAGTATACCTTTCAAAAAATAATAAAACCACCAATAAATAGATACCGCAAAAATATCTAAATTTTCATCAATATAATAACCATAAATTTCGTCATTTGCTCTAAACTCAAAATATCCATATTCTCCCTGTAATTCATATGGCTCTATATCTTCGTTTTCTAATATTTTATATCTTATGTAAAACATTTTATGAAACCTCTCTTTAGCCCACCATACAACACAAAATGCAACATAAAAAAAATAGCCCTTGAAAAATCAAGGGTTTTATTATGCGGATAACAGGACTTGAACCTGCACCGCCAATTATGGGACAAGAATCTGAATCTTGCGCGTCTGCCAATTCCGCCATATCCGCATATATAAAGCTTAATCATTATACTATAAAGGAATGATATTGTCAATATATTCTGAAACAAAAAATTGACATGGAAAAAGCACAGAAATTCTTCTGTGCTTCAAAACTGTAAACCGCCTATTCTGAACAAGGCAAAAATAAAGGAGTCGGCTCTGCTTGCAGGATGATAAACAAACAGTGCCTGTATATCAAATTGTAATCCCAAAAGGCCACAACAGACTTTCCCCAAAATCTGTTGATTTACAACTGATTTCTAACACTTATTATGTATGAAAATGCAATAAAATACAAGTGGGAATACTTCCTAAAAAATTGCAAACAAATTGCCATATCCTAATAAAAATACTGATTTTTTGCCATTGTTGTCATACAAAACATTTTTTATTTTTTCCATTTTGTTTAACCTATACAAAATAATTTTGATTCTATTTTTATTTTATACATCATTTTATAAATTAGTCTATTTCTGTAACATTTTTACAAAAATAGGGGTACTAATATTGGTACAATCATAGTTAATGAAATGCCACTAACAAATGCCATAACGGCAATGGTCGCATTTGTATTTCTTGAAATAATGGCAAGTGTAGTGTCCATAGCTGTTGCGCCCGCAGGAGCAATCGCACAATAATAATTGATATGTTTTGCAATAAAAGGTACACTAACAAATGTTAACAACTCCCTCATGACATTTGCCAAAAATGAAATTGTACCACCTACTGTATTACCTGCTTTTGTCAACAATATCCCTGAAAGACTATACCAGCCCAATCCAGAAGATATGGCAAGGCACTCTTTTAGTGATTGTGTAAAAAACAAAGAAACAATGCTACCACCCAAAAGAGAGCCTAGAGCCACCCCTATTGGTATCAACAATATCTTAAATCCTAGTTTTTTAATTTGCCCAAAAACCTGCTTATTTAATCCCATATCAATTCCTACTGAAAAAAGCAAAAGCAAAAGCAAAGCTGATGACATTTTTTCTATCATTGCCGCATCTATGCCATTTCCTACTAAAAAACCTGCTGCTATGCCACAAATCAATGTTAAAAATATAATAACACTCATTTTTTTTCCTCCCTAAAGAAAATGCGAGATATAATATACACAACTATTACACTACCAATACAAGCCGCAACAGCAAATACAAAAGCAGTTCCCCCCAACACTGGCAGTTGTGTTAATATGCTTTTATCCATTCCAATACTCATACCCATAACAAATATCAAAAACAACAAAAAAATAGTTTGCAATTTTCCATTAAACAATATCATTTTTTCGCTGAGCCATTTTTTATATCCAATGATAAATCCCAACATCAAACTAATCAATATATTTAACATATAAAATACCTTCTTTCACTGCAATTCTTCCCACTTTTGATAAAGTTCTTCCAAATGCTGTTCTAACTTTGTTTTTTCTGCAAAAAGTTCTTGTGCTTTACTAAAATCAGAGCTAATTTCTTCTTGAAAAAGCATATTATCTAGTTCCTTTATTTTATTTTCTGTTTGTTCTATTTCTTTTTCCACTCTTTCTACTTTTGCTGCTGCTTTTCTTTCTTGTGCCTGCAATTCTTTTTGCTTGAGCCAATCTGCTTTTCCCTCTGAAACAGTATGATATACTACTTGTTTTGTTTGTGCGCTATCTTGTTGTAACTGTATTTGTTGTTCTTCTTTTTTTTGTAAATAATACTGATAGTCGCCCAAATATTGATTGACTCCCTGTGGGGTCAGCTCTAATATTTTTTGTGCCGTTCTATTGATAAAATATCTATCATGGGAAATATAAATTACTGTACCCTCATAGCTATTTAGGGCATCTTCTAATATTTCTTTAGAATACATATCTAAATGGTTTGTTGGCTCGTCCAGCATAAGCACATTTGCATTAGAAAGCATTATTTTTGCAAGAGAAATACGCCCTTTTTCTCCACCGCTCAAGGAAGAAATGGTTTTATAAATATCGTCTCCTGTAAAAACAAAGGCTGCCAAAATATTCCGAATTTTTCCATTATCCATAGTGGGGTAAGTATCCGCAATTTCTTGAAATATTGTTTTTGTTTCATCTAACTCTTGCTGTTCTTGGTCATAATATCCTATATGAACATTTGTTCCAATTCTAATTTCTCCCTTATCTTGTCTGACTTTACCCAGCAATATTTTAAACAAGGTACTCTTTCCAACTCCATTTGGTCCTATAATTGCTACTTTTTCTCCTCTTTTGACATCAAAACTTACATTTTCAAATAGTTGCACTGTGTCAAATGACTTTTTTAAACTCTCCGCTTTCAATACATCATTTCCACTAATAATCTTAGGCGTCAAACGCAAACGCATTTTTGTAGGCAAATTTTCTGGTTTTTCTAGTTTTTCCATGCGCTCTAATGCCTTTTCTCTACTTTCTGCCCTTTTAATGGACTTTTCTCTATTAAATGACCGCAATGTTTTAATGACATCTTCTTGATGTTTAATCTCTTTTTGTTGCACTTCATATGCTTTTTGCTGTATTTGTCTGTTAATATCCTTTTGCTTACTATAAAAGGTATAATTCCCCTCATACACAGAAGATTTTTTATTTTCTACTTCTATTACCTTTGTTACAATTTTATCTAAAAAATATCTGTCATGGGAAATCAAAAGCACTGTTCCCTGATACCCTTTTAAAAAGTCTTCCAACCACTGTATTGATGCAATATCTAAATGGTTTGTTGGCTCGTCCAAAAGAAGAATATCTGGTTTAGATAGCAAAAGTTTACTCAAATATACTCTTGTTTTTTGTCCTCCTGAAAGTTGGCAAACAGGTAAATTATAATCTTCTTCTAAAAATCCCAGCCCTTTTAAAACGCCTTTTATACGACTTTCATAACCATAGCTGTCACTTTGTTCAAATTTTTGTTGAGCTTGCGCATATTTTTCAATGTGGTCAGACAACTCTTTCCCTGTTAGCACAGACATTTTGTTTTCCATTTCACGAAGATTTTGCTCTTCGCAACGTATTTTTTCAAATACAGTCATCATTTCTTCCAATATTGTTCTTTCTGTATCAATTTGCTGATTCTGTGCCAAATATCCTACTGAAACATCTTTTTTTAAATAAATTTCTCCGCTGTCTGCGCTCATCTCTCCCGTCAATATTTTAAACAATGTGGTCTTTCCAGCGCCGTTTACGCCTACAATCGCCGCTTTTTCTTTTTCTTCTACATGAAATGTAATCTTTTCTAATACTGTATCAATGCCAAATGATTTTTGAATTTCTTTACAAGCTAATATCATATCAAAATCCTCCTATAAAAATACAGTTACTTTTGTATCATATCAGAAAATATTATAAAATAAAAGACTTATCGTTGACAATAAAATAACAATAGTGCTATACTGAAATTACGTCAAAGCGGAGAGGATTTGGTTATTATGGATAATGAAAAGAAAGTTTCAATGGCAGTTATCAATAGATTGCCTAGATACTTCCGCTATTTAGGGGATTTATTAGAAAGCGATATTACTAGAATTTCTTCTAAAGAGCTTAGTGTAAAAATGAATATTACTGCTTCCCAAATCCGTCAGGACTTAAACAACTTCGGTGGATTTGGACAACAAGGCTATGGTTACAATGTAGAATATCTCTACAATGAAATTAAAAAAATATTAGGTTTAGACCGTATCTATCATTTAATCGTTGTAGGTGGTGGCAACATAGGACAGGCTCTTGTTAACTATGCCAGCTTTGAAAAACGTGGTTTTGTTATAAAAGCGGTTTTTGATGTCAACCCTCGTCTGATTGGTATGACCATTAGAGGCGTAGAAGTATATGACATTGATAAAATGGAGGAATTTGTAAAAAATAATGACATTGATGTGGCAATCCTCACTTTGCCTCGCTCTCAAGCGGCAAAAGTCGCAAACGATTTAGCAAAATGGGGCATAAAAGGAATGTGGAATTTTAGTCATGTGGACTTACAAGTACCTGATGATATTATTGTAGAAAATGTACATTTGACCGACAGCTTAATGACGCTGTTGTATAAAATCAATGAAATGTATGCAGAAGAATCGGATTTCCAACAAATGCACCAAGGCTTGCCTATCAAACCTAAAAAATTGGAAGATATAGAAGATGATGGAGAACCTTAAAACAAAATAAAAAAATAAAAGGTGTGGTATGATTCACACCTTTTATTTTTTATTAGTATTATCAAAAACCATTATCTCCTATCAGTACTACATCATTTCGTTCTGCATCTACTCTAAGTGCTATCAATCTCTTATGTAAATACTCATGTTCTTGCAGCTTACTATCTGGAAGATTTTGCAATCCTATAATCATCTTCCATTCTCCGTCCATTTTCATTACAAAAAAATGGCTTATTTGATTTTCTTTATCTTTTTTAGTATCCATAACAGTATCAAAATGCGGTTCTGTAAAAACAGTAAATTCATATAAGTCATCATCTATTTTAGTTTTACTTTTTAATTTATATTTATCTACTACCACTAAATCAGAATAATAAGTTTTCATCATTTCTTCAAAATCAACAAATCCAGACGTACCTTTAAAATATATCATGTTATATATTTCGTCTGCATCTTTAAATTTTCTATTTTCATAATAGACATCTTCTCCTTATACTATTAAAATAATATTTTTAATTCTAAAAATATTATAATTTGAATAGTTTTAATAGTCCATATATAAAATCACTAAATTTTTCGTCTATTTTCATTCACAATTCGTCATGTTTTTCTATTATTTCCCATTTTCAGCAATATTACTACTCATATAACAAAAAAAACGAGCAATATTATACTATATTACTCGTTTAAAATATTTTTATTTACTTAACAGTTCTATCCACTGTTTTACTTGTTCATCTTCTGGTGCAAACGCCTGCAATTTTTGAGCCAAATCTAATGCTTTTTCTTTCATGCTTGGCTCATTTATCAAACTTTGTATGGTTTTTTTCGTATTTTCTACAATATCAATTAAATTTTGTTGTTTTTCTTGATTCTTTTTATGGATAAAAGCCCACAAGTCCTCGTTGCCCTCTTTTGTACTTGCAATTTGTTCTAACAAAACATCTCTTTTTTCTTTTTCCAAACCCCCAATATACTCATGCAGCATATTATAACTATCCTGTACTACTTTCTTTTGGCTTGGTATCTCTCTTTTCCTTGCATCAAGCAGTATTTTATAATATTCCCCAAGTGTAATACCACTTTGTTCTTGGTGGCTCAACCTTACAATGAGCCAATAAAAATTAAAAAATGCTGCTCCTGTTACTTCTAACAAATCAACCTCTTTTACAACATCGCCTGCACTTTTTATTTCTCCCAATTCCATATAGCATCTTGCTTCTAAAAACTGTATAAACTGCATATGGCTTTCATTGGCAAAACTAAGCGAGCCTGTCCTCAGCAAACGCAGATTGATTTCTCCCTTTTTATATTTTTCCATCAAATACAAATATTTTTCTATCATTTTAAGGGCTGGGCGATACTGTTTTTGCTGAAACAAGGTATTTGATTGTATAAAACGCACATCGATTTCAAAAAGCTCATAAATATCACTTTTATCTTCGCCCACAAACAGTTTGACATAATCTTGACAAATTTCTAGTGTTTTTTGTTTATTATCCTGTTTACTATAGTAGCGTGCTACTTTTACAAAAGCATTTGGTGCAAACAAATTATTTAACTCTTGATACATCAATTTTTCTGTCAGCAATATCAAATTTTTATATACTTCTTTATTAATAACATCTTCTTCTACCAATATGTGTACAATCGCCCTTAAATCATGCATATTTTGTTTAATTTGCTTTTGAAGCAACGCTGCATTTCTTTGCTTTTTTTGTTTTCTTTTTGTTTCATCTTCAAAAGCATAACCATCATGATACAACACATAATTTTGAAAAGAATAGGTTGGTTCTCTATATGGTACATATTCATGGATAATGCCAATATATCTTGGGTTATAGTCTGCACGAAATACTCTATAATCCAAAAAGTCAGAGCTTACTCCTTTATAATCTTTTAAACTCTCGCAACGATTACAAATTTCTGCTTCAAAACAGTTTTTCTTTTTTAAAAAACAACCATAATATTGATGTCTTTGCTCACTTGTAAAAAATTCTACCAAATGTGACACATCTTCTACCAATTCTTCATCAGCGTCAATTACCATTATCCATTCGCCCTGCGCCTGCTCCAGTCCCACATTTCTAGCCGCTGAAAAGTCATTACACCATATAAAACTAATAAATTTATCTGCATACTTTTTTGCAATTTGAATTGAGCCATCTGTAGAGCCTGTATCTGTTATAATCAGCTCACAATTGAGCTGTTCTCTTAGTGGCGTCAAAGATTTTAAACATCGTTCTAAACATCGTTTTTCATTTTTTATAATCATACAAATGGATAGCACAATTTTATTTTTTTCCATAACTATCCTCCCATCATCAATATAAATTATTATAGTCAAACTATTTTATCTCATTCCTTTTCTTTGATAACAGAACAGTAGGAGGGAAGCGAATGCTTCCCTCCTCTTTTTTTAAAAAAAGAGAATCTATATGACACTATCACTGTTTTATAATCTCTTTTGCTTTTTCTAAAGCCTGTTCTATTTTTGTAACATCTTTACCGCCTGCTTGTGCCATATTTGGACGACCACCGCCGCCACCGCCACAACAAGCTGCTGCTGCTTTGATAATATTTCCTGCGTGGATTCCTTTTTTCACTACATCATCTGTTGCCATAACAACAAGATTTACTTTATTGTCTTTTGCACTGGCAAGCACAACAACACCAGAACACAATTTTACCTTTAACTGGTCGCCCATTGTTTTAAGCGCATTGCCATCTGCATCTTGTACTTTTGCACAAATGACATTGATGCCATTGATTTCTTCTTTTTGAGACAATATTTGCTCTACTGCACCGCCAGCAAGTTTTGCTTTCAATTTTTCTACTTCTTTTGCACTCTCTTTTTGCTCAGCAACAATTTGCTCTACTCTATGCACCACATTATCTGCATTTGCTTTGACTATTTTACAAATATTTTTAATCTGTTCTTCCTGTGACTGATAATACTTTAATGCTTCTGTACCAGTGAGTGCTTCAATTCTTCTGACACCAGCCGCAATGCCATTTTCAGAAATAATTTTAAATGAGCCTACTTGTGCTGTATTTGTCAAATGTGCGCCGCCACAAAGTTCAATACTAAAATCGCCCATTGTAACTACTCTTACTACATTGCCATATTTTTCGCCAAACAATGCCATAGCACCCATTTGTCTCGCTTCCTCAATGGATTTTTCACAAGTTGTAATATCCAGACTCTCAAATATTTTTTCGTTTACCATATTTTCTACTTGTTTTAGTTCCTCTTCTGTCAATGCTGTAAAGTGGGTAAAGTCAAAACGAAGTCTTTCTGCACTGACATAAGAACCTGCTTGTTCTACATGAGTACCCAAAACAGTTCTTAATGCCTTTTGCAAAAGATGGGTTGCGCTATGGTTTCTGGAGGTTGCCATTCTTTTTACCATATCTATGCTCGCACAAGCAACATCTCCTACAGAAATACTACCCTCTTTTACTACACCAATATGTGCAATTTTTCCGCCTACTACTTTAATACAATCTGTAATTTCTACTACACCAGTTTCTGTTTTGATTACACCATTGTCACCTACTTGTCCACCGCTTTCTGCATAAAATGGTGTGTTATCCAAAAAGACAGAAACACTATCACCAGCCGTTGCACTTTCTGCAACCGCATCATTTGCTACCAATGCAATCACTTTTGCTTCTTTTACTTCTTTGACATCATATCCTGCAAATTTTGTTTCCATATTGACATCTAATTGATTGTATACATTTTCGTCAGCACCCATAAATGTGCTTTCTCCTCTTGCTGCTCTTGCTCTTTCTTTTTGCTGTTGCATTTCTTTTGTAAAAGCATCTTCGTCCAATCCAAAGCCTTCTTCTTCTAAGATTTCTTTTGTCAAATCAATAGGAAAACCATAAGTGTCATAAAGGCGGAATGATTTTTCACCAGACATTACTTTTTCGCCTGCTTTTTTCATTTCTGCAATGTCTGCTTTTAAAATTTCCATACCTTTGTCAATTGTTTTATAAAAACTGTTTTCTTCTATTGTTAATATTTTTAAAATGTAGTCTTTTTTGTCTACCAGTTCAGGATAAGCATCACCAGAATTTTCAATTACTGTTTTGCTCAGCTCTGCTAAAAATTCTCCTTCTATACCTAACAATTTGCCATGTCTTGCCGCACGTCTTAACAGTCTACGCAATACATAGCCTCTACCTTCGTTTGATGGCAACACGCCATCTGCCGTCATCACTGTGACAGAACGAATGTGGTCTGTAATGACTCTAACAGAAATATCTGTTTTTTTGTCTTTGCCATATTCTACCTTAGCAATCTCGCACACTCTTTTAATAATGTTTTGTACAGTATCTACATCAAAGATAGAGTCTACTCCCTGCATAATGGTTGCCATTCTTTCCAAGCCCATACCAGTATCTACATTTTTTTGCTCCAACAGTTCATATGTGCCATCTTCTTTTCTGTCAAACTGTGTTAAAACTAAGTTCCAGAACTCCATATAGCGGTCACAGTCGCAGCCTACACCACAAGTTGGGCTATCACAGCCATATTCTTCCCCTCTATCATAATAAATTTCTGTACAAGGACCACAAGGACCTAAACCATGTTCCCAGAAATTATCTTCTTTTCCTAATCTTGTAATTTTATCTTCTGGCAATCCTACTACATTGTGCCAAATATCATAAGATTCATCATCATCTAAATACACTGTTACATGAAGTTTATCCTCTGGAATTTCTAACACTTTTGTCACAAATTCCCATGACCAAGGGATAATTTCATTTTTAAAATAGTCCCCAAAGGAAAAATCGCCCAACATTTCAAAAAATGTACCATGTCTTGCTGTTTTTCCTACATTTTCAATGTCGCCTGTACGAATACATTTTTGACAGGTTGTGACTCTTTTTCTTGGTGGTGTTTCCTGTCCTGTAAAATACGCTTTCATTGGTGCCATACCAGAATTGATTAAAAGTAAACTGTTGTCGTTGTGTGGCACAACAGAAAAACTTTGTAAACGCAAATGGTCTTTGCTCTCAAAAAATGATAAAAACTTTTCTCTAATTTCATTAACTCCTAATTTCTGCATACTATACTCCTCCTTAATCATAAAAAAACGCCCCTTGACCATATCGGTCAAGGGGCGGGAAATCTCTCGTGGTACCACCCTTGTTATGCAAAGCATCACTCTATCCCTTTAACGCAGGTATTACGTCAGGACATACTTTATTTTTCCGCCCTGCTGCCAACAATATTCCTTGTAAAAAAGACTGCTTCTGCAAATCATACCTAAAACGTTCCCACCTTTTCGTTTCTCTCTGCAAGGCTGTACTTTTGCATACTTCTTCTTTTTATAGCATTTTTTATTTCTTTTAAACTATAAAAGATTATATCTATACTTTACAGCTTTTGTCAAGGGGCATTTTGTAGTATTTCTTCTATTGTAATGCCTATTTTTTTTATTCCTTGCTCTATTTCTCTCTGCTTTACATTACAAAAACAAACTCTGATGCTTTCTTGCTCTTTTTGTCCCATATAATATTGGCTACTCGGCGCAACAATGACACCTTTATCCAGAAGCAATTTACAAAGTGTTTCTGATTCTACTTTTGGCGGCAATTCTAGCCAAAGACTAATCCCACCCTCTGGATACAAACAATTTACTTTATTTTCCAAGTGTTTTTTTACTGCACTGATAGCCATTCTATATTGCTCACCGCCATATTTTCTCATAATCGAACTGTGATACTGCCAGCCGCATTTCCTCAAATAATACTCTACTCCCTTTTGCAAAAAACCTGATGTAGAAATATCTGTTGTATATTTTGCAGACTGCACACGCTCTAACAGTTTTTTAGGTAGTAGCATAAAGCCCATACGCAGCCCAGGCATCCATATTTTTGAAAAACTTTTTATGTATATTACTTTATTTTTATAGTCAAGTGCCTTTAATGGTACAATTTTTTCTGAACCATAATAAAAATCATATAAATTGTCGTCCTCTATAATATAAAAATGGTATTTTTCCGCAAGTTCCAACAATTTTCTCTTTTTTTCCATACTATAAGAAATGCCTGTTGGTGTCTGAAAATAAGCCATAATATACAAAAATTTAGGGTGATACACTTTTAATAAGTTTTCCAGTTCTGCAATATGAATACCATCTTTTTCCATACTAACAGTAATCACATTTCCCCCTCGTGACAAAAAAGCCCCACAAGCACTATATACTGTTGGCTTTTCTGTAAATATAGTATCACCATAATTTACAAGTGCCTTTGATATAATATCAATGCCCTGTTGCGCTCCAGATATAATTTGTATATTATCCGCTACCGCATGAATACTATACTCTTGCAAATATTGACAAATAATTTGTCTTAATGGCAAATATCCCATACTGTCTAAATAGCGAAAAGCATTTCCCTTTTCTCTTTCTAAAACAGTATCAAATGCTTCTTTAAATTCTTCTACTGGAAACAAATGCTGTGGCATAGATGTATCTACAAAATTGATAACATTTTCTAAATTATGCTGTGTTTCAAATTGTTTTGTCTGCTGAAATACAAGCGGCTTTTCTATTTGCTCTATTGGTAAAGGCGACACATATGTGCCACTGCCTACCAAGGAATACACTACCTTTTTTTGCTCCAAATATTTATATGCTGTCACAACCGTTACTACATTCACATGAAGTTTCAAAGCCATCTGTCTTATAGGTGGCAGTTTACTATTTGCAGGCAGTATCCCCTGCTCAATCATAGCACAAAGACCATCTGCTAGTTGCTTATATAATGGTATTTCTGATTTTTTATCTATTATAATAGAATAAAAAGAATCCATATCTTTCTTCTCCTTTTTTATCTCTATCACTATCTAATTTATTGATTTAAAATAAAACTTATGCCATAAGCAAAAATTTATCATAATGAAATCTATTCATCTATCATACTATATTTAAATATAGCTAATTATTTTTAGTATAGCAAAATATTAGTCAAAAATCTATTGCGATTTTAGGCATTTAGTATTTTGTATTCCTTATTTTTAATACCTGAAAGGACTGCTTTATTTTTAAAATTGTTTCTATTTTTGTACAAAAATTTTAAAAAAATATT
>CAMXTM010000028.1 GCA_947246775.1 uncultured Clostridium sp.
CCGATTAACAGCTCCCCTAGCAAAAATATTCTATTTACTCTTTTACAAGACAAAGTATACTCTTTTTCACATAATATGTCAATACCTTTTTTTTAAAATTTTTTATCTACATTGCCAAAGAAATAAACTTGTATAAATATTCTTTTTATTGCATAAATATAAATTCATAAAACAACATTGATTCCCAGAAATATCTATGCTAAAATGAAAAACAACAAATCATAAACTAAAAAAAGGAGGGATTCTATGGACGACAACATGCTTTTAAACCTTGCGTTAGATGCAGGGGAAATTATGTTAGCTGGAACGAATTTTATCAATGGGAGGGGCAAATCTTCCAGAAGCAATTATGTTTTCCAATGTACTAATTGTTAGTATACATAGTCCGCTTTCTGGCTGTCTTACGATGTCCAGAAAAGCACCTGCGCGCAGCACAGACTTTGCAAAAATATGCCGTGTTAATGAACTTTCTCGCCGTTTTACCTCAGGAGAAATCCCTATAGAGCAGGCATACCAAGAGCTATACACCATATACAATGAGCCACTTTTTTCTGGTTTTTTAAATATTCTTTCCTATGGGCTTGCTTCAGGTGCTTTTACCCTGATGTTAAAGGGTACATGGGGCGACAGTATCAGTGCTTTTATTACAGGAGTGCTTTTAGGTATCTTTATGAGTTTTTTGTCTACAAAAAATGTACCTTATTTTTTACGCTCTCTTTTTGGCGGAGCATATACAGCTATTTTCGCTTTACTGTTTTATAGTATTGGCTTAGGTGACCAGTACAGTCTAATTATTGTAGGAAGCATTATGACATTGTTGCCTGGTGTTACCTTAACCAATGCCATACGTGATGTTATGGAATCTAATTTTTTGAGTGGTACTTCTAAAATTATGGAGGCAGTCTTGATTGCAACATCAATCGCAGGCGGTGTTGGTGTTGTGCTGACCTGTTATCACAGTATATTAGCAGCAGTAGGAGGGGTATTATGGACGTCATTTTTCAGACTATAATGGCATTTTTTGCCTGTGTTGCATTTTCCATTATTTTTAATGCACCAAAAAAAGAATTGCCATTTTGTGGCATTAGTGGCAGCGTGAGCTGGGGTGTTTACTTTTTTGTAGATAAAATGCTTTCACAACAAGTGCTTGCAACTTTTCTTGCAACACTCGTCGTGACAATTGTTTGCCGTTATCTGTCTTCCATTCGATTAGCACCCTCTACCATGTACCATATTGCGGGAATTTTGCCGCTTGTGCCTGGTATGAATATTTACAATGCCATGTCTGGCATACTAAGTAATGATTTGTTGTATTGCTTTGGACAGGGCGTTGTCGCGCTAAAACTTGCTGCGGCAATTGCTATTGGCTCTATCTTGATACTGTCCTTGCCACAGTCTTTATTTCGCGTGCCTACCAAATCAAAATAGCCGCTTGAGGTGAGAAATGATGAAAAATTTTTTAAAACAAAATAAAATATTGTTAGAGCATATCGGTGTACTGTTTTTAGTCATAGTTTCTGCCTATGTCTTTTTTCAATATCTTTTTCGATTTATTGCACCTTTTTTTATCGGTTGGCTGTTTAGTTTACTTTTTGTGCCTTTTGTCAATTTTTTGGAAAAAAAGGCAAACGTTCCCCGTTGGATAGGTAGTCTTTTAGCGATATTGCTTTTGATTGGATTTTTTGCAGTCATTGTATTTGGATTGTGGAGAAAATTGTATACAGAAGCACAGCTTTTTTATCAAAATTTGCCATTTTATATTGAGGATTTGCAAAGTGCAATGGATAAGCTCTCTAATAATGTTGAGGATATTGTACAGCATTTTCCTGTAGATTTGCGCCCTTATTTGGATTCTTCCCTCAATGCAGTTTTAGCTGTGCTACCCTCTTTAATACAAAGTGGCGGTAGTCAGTCTTTTAATGCACTAAAGGCAATCCCTAATATGATTATGATTATTATTGTGGCGTTGATTTCTTCTTACTTCTTTACCAAAGACAAGGCACTGATTTCTGAGTTTTCTCGCAAACATTTTCATACACTGTTTGAGGGACAGCTCAAGCAGGCAAAAGAACACTTAAAATATTCTATCTTGGGCTATATTAAAACACAGTGTATTTTGATGTTTTATACCTTTGCCATTTGTATTGTAGGGCTGCTTTTGCTTCATTCGCCTTATTCCTTGCTTTTAAGTGTTATTATTAGTATCATTGATGCATTGCCTTTTTTTGGAAGTGGTTTTATCTTGTGGCCTGCTGCCGTAATACAGCTTATCATAGGAAAACCCTCTATTGCAGTAGGGTATATTATTATCTATCTTTGTGTCAATTTTATGCGACAAGTCATGCAGCCTAAAATATTGGGTACACAAATTGGATTACACCCCTTATTGATATTGGTTTCGATGTATATTGGGCTAAAATGTATCGGTTTTTTGGGCATGATAATTGGTCCGATATTGGCGGTATTATTAAAGGCAGTCTATCAGGCAAGCGAAACAGTCGATGTTGAAAAACTGCTTAACGAAAACAAAAAGAAATAAAAGGCAGAACTATCAATTAGTCTGATAGTTCTGCCTTTTTATCCCAATTTAATATAATATTGACAACATCTTGTGGCGTTTCAGCAAGAACATCAGCGCCATATTGTTCTAATTCCTCTTTGTCACCATAGCCATACAGCACGCCTATTGTAAAAACACCTACTTCTTTTCCTCCAATAATATCATACATTCTGTCACCTACCAGTACCGCACATTCTGGCATTTCCTGCAACTGCTCCAAAGCATAGCGTACTACTTTTGCTTTGGTATCTCTTTGTCCCAAATAATTTCCAGAAACAAAATCAAAATATTCGCTCAGCCCAAAGTACTCTATAATTTGCTGTGCAAAATCTTGCGATTTTGATGTAGCAACAGCAAGTTTTTTGCCTTGTTTTTTGAGTTCGACAAGCATTTCCTTTACACCCTCAAAAACGCTATTTTGATACATTCCTTTTTCAGCATATAATTTATAGTAGTCGTTATATGCCTGCTCTGCGGACTGCTGCGACATCTGAAAGGTATTACAAAAGGTATCCATAAGAGGAGGTCCTAGCACAAAATCTAAATCGTCAGGTGGTATGATATTTTGTTTCTTTAATGCATATTTTAGTGTTGCTAGAATACCTGGTGCGGAATCTGTTAATGTACCATCTAAGTCAAATAATATTGTTGTTTTCATTTATTTTATTTCTCCTTTACTTCTCCTTTACTTCTGTAATAATGAAGGCTGTCGACAATGTCGACAGCCCCTATTTTTTATTATAAAAGACGTTTTTCTAATTCTTCTTTTCTGTCTTCAAATCCTGGTTTGCCAAGAAGCGCAAACATATTTTTCTTGTATGCTTCTACGCCTGGTTGGTCAAATGGATTTACTCCAATCAAATAACCGCTAACGCCCAATGCTTTTTCAAAGAAGTATACTAAATAACCAAAGTTGTAAGCGTCCATTTTGTCGATTTCAATAATGATATTTGGAACGCCGCCGTCCATATGTGCAAGCAATGTGCCGTTAAATGCTTTGTTATTTACAAAGTGCATATCTTTTCCAGCAACAAAGTTTAATCCGTCTACATTCTCTGCATCTTCTTGGATTGTAATATTAGATTTTGGTTCTTTGCACCAGATAACTGTTTCAAATAAGAAATTGTTACCATCTTGTATAAACTGTCCGATAGAGTGAAGGTCTGTAGAGAAGTTTGCACTTACTGGGAAAATACCCTTGCCATCTTTTCCTTCGCTTTCTGCAAAGAGTTGTTTATACCATTCTCCAAAAGATACCAAATGTGGTTCATAGTTTGCAAGAATTTCTACTGTTTTTCCTTTGTTAAAGAACATATTTCTATAAGCAGCATATTGATATGCTTCATTCTTTGTAATGTCATTTACGCTGTAAGCCTCACGAGCATCAGCAGCACCTTTCATAACTGCGTCAATATCAACGCCTGCAACTGCCATAGCAAAAAGTCCAACAGGTGTCAATACAGTAAATCTTCCACCTACATCATCAGGAATTACAAATGTTTCATAACCTTTTTCGTTGCAAAGGTTTTTCAAAGCACCTCTTGCTTTATCTGTTGTTGCGAAAATTCTTTCTTTTGCACCCTCTACACCATATTTTTCTTCCAATTTTTGTTTGAAAATTCTAAAAGCAATCGCTGGTTCTGTTGTTGTTCCAGATTTAGAAATAACATTTACAGAAAAATCTCTATCACCCATAATATTGATAATGTCATTGATGTATGTAGAGCTAATGTTGTTACCTACAAAATAAATATCAGGTGTTTTTTTGGATTTGTCTTCATTGTAGAATGGAGATTTAATAAAATCCAATGCTGTTCTTGTACCAAGATAAGAACCACCAATACCAATTACAATCAACACTTGGCTGTGTTCTTGTACTTTTTTTGCAGCTTTTTTGATTCTTTCAAATTCCTCTTTGTCATAGTTTACAGGAAGGTCTAACCAACCTAAAAAGTCATTACCTGCACCTGTTCTGTTGTGAAGTTGTTCATGGCAAGCTGATACCAATGGTGCCATGTATCCCAATTCATGCTCCCTTACGAATGGTTTTGTTCCTTGTAATTTTAATTTTACTGCCATTTGAAATTTCTCCTCTCTTTATTTAAAAATAATACTAACTGTAGAGATACAGTAGTTTACAAAACTTATTATACCATATTTTATCATAAATGGTACAACTTTATAGCATATTTTTAAATTATTTTGTTCCCCTTGTTATGACTTCGTTTACTGGCTCTACTGTGGTCTTTTCTCCAGCAATTTCTTCTTTGATGACTTCATTGTTTACTCTTGTAATTTTTTTGGTAATTTCCCTTTGTCCATCTTTTCCTGGTGTGGTTATTTTTTCATAGCCTTTATTTTTAGTAGGGTCATCTTCATATACAACTTCTTTTTCTTGTACTTCAGTTAAAACAACTGTTTCTACTGTCTGAATCGAAACCATAGGCTCATCAGCCATGACCTTTAGTTCCCAGCCTACTTGAAGATTTCCACTTGCTGGTATTTTATCAGCATTAAGTGCTTTTAATTCATCTTGTGTCATTCCAAAATTGGAAGCAATTTTATAAAGCGCATCTCCAGATTGTACCGTATAGGTTTTTTCTACTCTTGTACCACTTTGCAACGTTTCTACCGCATTTTCTTTTGCCACTATCACAGATGGCTCTACAAAGCGCATTTGTACTTGCACATCTTCTTTAAAACCAACTTCTATTGTTCTAGTCTCATCATTATTAACATAATCTTCTTGCAATTTTGCAAACACTTCATTCGCTACTGCTTCATTTTGTACTACTACAATATCTTTTCCATCTACTGTAATGACAGCCGCTTCTATCAAATAACTTACTTTTTGACGTAGCCTAGGCATCATATAATCCTGCTGGTAAACTTCCTTTTCTCGTGATTTCGACACATGAATTGGTTTTAACTCAATTTTTTCATTGATTTGTACATTTGCTCCAACTTCCTGTACTAATTGTGATGTTAATAACTCTGTTAAAGACTCTGCTGTAATAGACTTATCTTTTAAAATGCCCATGCTTGTTTCCCCAATAAATACTTCTTGCCCATTTTGACGAAATGCTACCATAAAAAGCAATACAACTACTAGAATACCAATAATCAGCGTTAGCAAACGACGGTTTTTAACAGGCATACTCCTTCTACGCATTTTTTTGCGCTTTACAGGCTTAATATTATGTTGTGCGTTATATTTTTGTCTATAAGGAGATAGCTTTTTTTTGCTCTTTTTATTGCTTTTTTTAGGGGGTTCGTTTGGTATGGCTCGCCCATAAGGTACACGTTCTTCCCTTTTTGGAAAATTTCCCTTAGAGTCCATCAGTGTCTCCTTTCTATATGAAAATTTTAAAATAAAAATCATACATTTTTTATTGTTTTTTCACTAACTTTCATTTTATGCTATCTATTGTAGGAATGCAAGAAAAAAAGGACGAAAAAAACAACATATTCTATCACAATACAACAGCATGATAGTTAATTTGCTATTTTCCCCTTTTTTTCGCAAAAATAATTGTAAAAAAATAGAATGGATTCTCTATTCCTTTTTTTGTAAAGCATCTAAAATAAATTTTGCATGATATTGAATATGTTTTTTTGCTAAGTCTTCTCCCTCTACAGCATCTCTATTTTCAATCGCACGCAAGATTGCTCTATGTTGTACAATAATACTTTCTATACCAGTATCTCTTTTAACATGAGCCATACGATAGCGATATAGCTGTATTTTTAAATTATTATAAATTTGTGTTAATCTTTCATTTTCTGTAGACGCAAGGATAATATCATGAAAACGTTCATCTACATTTACTACTTTTTCAAGGTCATTTTCTTTTGCAAACTGTTCAAATTCTACTTCTGTTTGTTTTAAATTTTCTAACATTTCAGAAGTCATTTTTTTACAGGCAAGTTGTGCTGCAAGTCCTTCTAATACTTCTCGAATTTCTAGTACGTTAATAATATCTTTTTCACTCATGTCTAACACTTGAGCGCCTTTTCTAGGTGTCAGCTCTACCAGATTTTCTAGTTTAAGCATACGCAGTGCCTCTCTAATTGGTGTACGACTTACACCTAACTTTTCAGCTAATTGATTTTCCATCAGTCTTTCACCAGGTTCTAATTTTCCTGTTAATATAGCATCTCTTAATGTGTTGAATACAACATCTCTTAAAGGTAAGTATTCATTTGAACTAATGTTAAATTTGTAGTCAACCATAGTTTTATTCTCTCCTTTTTCGCCATTTTTTGTTCCAAATTTCTGTCACAAAAACATCTCTTAATACAAATTCTTTTTTTATACAATTTTGTGCTTCTAATACCTTTTGCTTGTCTGTAAACAATCCAAATACTGTAGAGCCACTACCACTCATCAACGCTCCTACTGCACCCAATTCAATCATTTTTTGCTTTAAAAGTGCAATCTCTTTATGTTTTTCAACTGTTACTGTTTCTAATACATTACAGAGAAGGTTTCCCATTTCATTTATATTTTTTTGTTGCATTTGAAAAAGCATTGCTCGTGTATCAGGACGCTCTTTTATTTTATCTAATTCTAAATTTTGATAAACAGAAGCAGTAGAAATACTAATATTTGGTTTTGCTAACAAAACATAACAAAAGGGACAACCACTCCAAATAGGTGTCAGTTTTTCACCTATACCTTCAGCAAGGGCTGTTCCTTGTAATATACAGTAGGGAATATCAGCACCTAATTGTGAAGCAAATTTCATCAGCTTTCTTTTAGATAGCCCAATCTGAAATAATTTATTCATACCAACCATAACAGCAGCACAGTCAGCACTTCCACCTGCTAAACCAGCAGCAACAGGTATTTTTTTGTCTAACTGTATAAAAACACCTTGTTGTATATCAAATGTATTTCTCAATAGTTCTGCACCACGATAAGCCAAATTTCTTTCATCTGTAGGCAGCCAATCTAAATTGCTTTTGATGCGAATAATAGGCTTTTCAATACGTTTGATATAAATACTGTCATAGAGGGACAGTGTTTGCATAATCATACATACAGTATGATAACCATTTGACAGTTTTCCTGTGACATCTAGTGTCAAATTGATTTTGGCTCTTGCTTTTAGTCTTATTTCTTGCAAATAAATTTCCTCCCTAATTTTATACTGTATACCACCTTATTACAATATTGTATATGAAAATGTACAAACAGACAAGATGAAAATACATAAAAATGTCTTATTTTATCAATTAGAATATATAAAACAAGGCTACCATAAATAATATGGTAGCCTTATTTATTTTTTTATATTAAATTTCTGCTAATTTTTTATCTACTGCTTCATCTAATGCTTTAATTTTAGCATCTGCATCTGCAACAGATGTGCCTTTTACACCATAGTAGAATTTTAATTTTGGTTCTGTGCCAGATGGACGGATACAAATCCATGTGCCATCTTCTAATGTATAGTGCAATACATCGGATACAGGAAGAGTATCTTCTTCTGTTTCGCCTGTTTTGATATTTTTGAATACTTTTGTTTTATAATCTCTTGCCCATGTAACAGCATTTCCTGCAAATTCTGCTGGTGTGTTTTCTCTGAAAGTTTTCATAATTGTTTGTATTTTTTCAAGACCCTCAATGCCTTTTAATGTCAAGGATTTAATGCCCTCTTTGCAGAAACCATATTTTTCATAAAGGGATACAAGACCTTCATACAATGTCATACCTTTTGATTTATAATATGCTGCCATTTCGCAGATAAGCAATGTTGCAACAACAGCATCTTTATCTCTTGCATAAGTACCTGGTAAAGAACCATAACTTTCTTCAAAGCCAAATAAATAAGTATAATCTCCACTTTGTTCAAATTCTTTGATTTTTTCACCAATATATTTGAATCCTGTCAATACATCAAACAATTTTACACCATATTCTTCACACATAGGGCGAACCATTTCTGTTGTAACAATTGTTTTAATGACTGCACCATTTGCTGGCAATTTGCCTTGTGCTTTTCTTTGAGAAAGAATATATTCTGTCAACAAAGCACCTGTCATATTTCCTGTTAATACAATATAATCGCCTTTATCATCTTTTACAACAGCACCAACTCTATCAGCGTCTGGGTCTGTACCAACGATAATATCAGCATTTTTTTCTTTTGCCAGTTTAATCGCAAGTGTAAATACATCTGGATTTTCTGGGTTTGGATAGTCAACAGTTGGGAAGTTGCCATCTGGTTTTTCTTGTTCTGGTACAACATATACATTTTTAAATCCAGATTCTTCTAATGCACGGCGTACAGGAATATTTCCAGAACCATGTATTGGTGTATATACTACTTTGAAATCATCGCCTAATTTCTTTACTAACTCATTATTAAATGTTTGTGCTTTAATATTTTCAATAAAAGCATCATCTACAGAACTATCAATGACATTGTAAAGTTTTTTCTCTTTTGCTTCCTCTAAGCTGATTTTTTTGATGTCTTTATAGTCTGCTACTTTATTTACTTCTGCTGTAATTTCACCATCACGAGGTGCAGGCACTTGTCCGCCATCTGCCCAGTATACTTTATATCCATTATATTCTGGTGGGTTATGGCTTGCTGTAATAACTACGCCTGCTGTACAGCCCAAATGACGTACTGCAAAAGAAAGCATTGGTACTGGACGAAGAGATGGATAAATATGAGCTGGTATTCCATTTGCTGCCATTATCAATGCAGTTGCTTCTGCAAATTCTGGTGACATATTTCTGGAGTCATAAGCAATTGCAACGCCTTTTTTTACTGTTTCTTCTCCCTGTGACAATATATAGTTTGCTAAGCCCTGTGTTGCTTTTCCAACTGTATAAACGTTCATACGGTTTGTTCCAGCACCAATTACACCTCTCAAACCTGCTGTGCCAAATTCTAAATCTTTATAGAAACGTTCTTTAATTTCTTTATCGTCCCCTGAAATTGATTGAAGTTCTTTTTTTGTTTCGGCATCAAAATAATCGTCCTCTAACCATTGAGCATACTTTTCTTTGTAATCCATTTTTGTTTCCTCCTCTTTTTTTGTTTTTCTTATTGTAATTGGTTTTATTCTGCTGCATTTTCTTCAGCGGTTAAGTAAGATGTAACACTGACAGCAGATTTATCCACAACAATCGTTTCTGTATGAGGTTTATAGCCCTCTAATTCCACTTCAACTTTATATACGCCATAGCGCACTTTTTGGTCAAAAGGTGTTACACCAATTTCTTTATCGTCCCATATTACTTTTGCACCTGCTGGCACAGAATGAAACGATATTACACCCTCTTGTATATCTTCTTCTAAATTGACATCTAATGTCATAGAAGGTTCTGATACTGTTATTTTCTCATTCCATTGTTTATAACCATTTTTAAGTATCACAACATCATATTCCCCAAGCGGCAACACAATCGGTCTTGAACCATCGGCATCAGCACCATTGATATACAACTTAAAATCATATACATTGGCACGAATGATAACAACACCCGTTTTAGACTGTGCTTTTGACAAGTCATAAACAAAGTCTTCCCCTGGTACAACAAATATCGTATCTTCATAAGATTCTATATTATCACCAGTGATAAAAAGTTTATGTACACCCTCTGTAATATTCAGGTTTCCAAAACCATCTAAAAGATATTTTTCTCTATTATCAATATTGATTATGCCATTTACTATATCTTCTTCATTTTTTAATGTCATATTTCCATGTGATTCTACCACTTTAATAGACCACACTCTATCTCTATGCCCCTGCATTGTAACAACATCACAAAGTGCAATCTTCTCTGGAGCAATTTCTCCATCTTTATATAAAAATAAATTATCATCAGTATAATGATATGTTTTAGGTTCTGTTCCATTGATAAATGTGATAGAAACCGTTTTTTGTTCTGTATTGACAGAAAGTCCATTTACTTCTCTTGCCATCCATGCACTATCAGAATAATGTATTTCTTTTGCTGTTTCACCATCATCGTTCATAATGACAGAAATTAAGTCCCCTCTTTGTATTTTCGTTACAGAGGACAAGCTCCCATTACGATTTATAAATTTTGTATCACTATTTGTCTTTATAATGTATTTTTCATCGGTACTAATATCATGTACAGATAGTTCCCTATTTGTGGCAACAGTGCGCACCATAACATTTCTTTTATCTACTCTAGTTGATGCTTGTTCTGCTTCTAATTTTCTTTGTGCCTCTCTCAATTCTCTTTGATGTGAACCCATTACAATATAGCCCGCCAAAAAAACAACAATTCCTATCACAACAGAAGAAAGTAGTATGATTTTTAAACGTCTACGCTCTGCTTGATAAATTGCTAAAGAGGTTTCTTCATCATAATAAATATCGTCATCTTCAGAAAATGATTCCTCCTCAAATTCTTCTTCAAAACTCTCAGACTCAAAATTATCTAAATACGCATTTTTATCCCCTAAATCATCAGTATACTCTTTATCATCTGCTTTTTGAAGTATTTTTGAAAAATCCCCTTTTTGATTTGTGTCTTGCTGTACAATGTCCAATTTTTGTGTTTGTTCCATTGCTTCTTGTTCACTATCCTGTTGTACAGCAGCAATCATCTTTGTTTGCTCTATCTCTTTTTCAATGATATCTTTTTCGCTATTTATAATAGGTGTTTTTTCTGTACCAGCACTATCAGCATTATTTTGTACAGTATCATCATCAACAACAGCATTTATTTTTGTCGTTTGTTGTAATGGTGTATCATTTTCTGTATGATTTTGTTGTTCTACTTTATTTGTAGAAAGTGTGCTGATTTCTGTTGTTTTTTCTGTCTGCACTATCGTATCACTATCTTCTGTATCATCATCTATATCCTCTATGTCTTCTATGTCGTCAATATCATCAATATCTTTTATTTCGTCTATGTCATCATTTTTAGAGGCATTGACATGATTGGTTTTTTCTATTGTGTGTGTAAAAGGTACTCTATTTGTTTTTTGCGTGTTTTCCAATACAGTTTTTGATTTCAGCTCATCTAAATCTCCCAAAAACATAGGGGAAACAGCACTTTGTTTTTTTGTAGATTCTGTGCTATTTTCTGTATGATTTTGCTTTTGATTATTTTCCAAGTTTCATGACCTCCCACTGATTGGGAATTTATCTATCGTTATTGAAAATTTATAAAATTGATACACCAAAGAGGTAGACTTTTAACGAATATACTGGTATATATCAATATTATAAATTATCTCCATTTTATTTTAGCTGTTTCCGTAAAAAAGTGCAAGAGAAAATTAGAATATAGTGATAAATTTTGTTACTTAAAGTTTAAATACTGCTGTTCTATTGCAGGAATATAATATACATCATATTTATGTAATCCTTCTCCCTCTGTATGAGGTAACTGTACAAAAAACTTATAACAAGGCATGAATACATTGTCATATATCGTATTGCGATATACAAGTTCTGTTTTTACCACAATCATATTTTGAGAAAACGTATTCCCTAGCGTTGAAGTATATTTTTTATCATATAACAACTCTTTTGCTTGTTCTGCTGTTATAATAGGATATTGTCCTATTTTATCAGATAAATCTGTTTTTTTGAGCCAGAGTGAACTAATCCTATTTTGCTCATCGGTTACAATATGTACATTGTTAAAATGATAATTCAATAATTCTTGTTCTAATGTATTCCCTTTTTCATAGGCATATAACAAAAAAAGTTTTTCTCCCTCTATGCTATAATCACAGTATAGTGCTTTTCCTGCTTCTTCCCAGCCTAAAC
>CAMXTM010000029.1 GCA_947246775.1 uncultured Clostridium sp.
TCTAATGCTGTTACTGCCTCTGCTCTTGTCATAGATGTCTGTGGCTTAAATGTGCCATTTGGGAAACCTTGCATAATTTTTGCACTAGACACAGCCCCAACATATGGCTTTGCCCAATTTGCTATAGAGTCATAGTCTGTATAACTCAAGGCACCATTGGCATTTTGCTGTAGTTGTTTTATCTGTGCCATCATAACAGCGGCTTCTTGTCTTGTAACCGTTGCATTTGGACGGAATGTCCCTTTTGCATCACCTTTGATATAACCTGCGGAAACACCTTTTTGTATTTGCTCATACGCCCAATGTGATGTATCTAAATCGCTAAAAGAGATAGACGCTGGTACATTGTAGTTAAAAGCTTTATTTGCCAATGTGACAAATTCCGCGCGGCTAATCGCATTGTTTGGACGAAAACTACCATCTGGATATCCGCTAATATATCCGCTAGATGTCCATTTGTTAATTGTGCTTTCTGCCCAATGACCATTCGTGTCCGTTGCGGCAAGTGCTTGCTGCGTATAAGGCACTGTTGATATGGTCATTGTGCCAGTAAAAAGTACCATAGCCATAAATGATGATATATATTTTCTTTTTGTCCTTTTCATAAGTAATAACCCCCTTTACAGTTTTATTTTAAAAGCTATGATAAAAACAGTTATGCCTTTTACAACACATATGGCACAACTGTTTTTTGCTTTTGGAAATATGTGTGCAAAATTTGCACTGTTTTATTGTAGTTTTACGATAACTATTTTATGAAATGGACATGATACTTTCTACTATTTTATATGATAAGAATACAACGATTAGGCAAAATTTACAACTGATTTTGCCTATTTGAAAGAAAAATGTAACAAAGACAAAACTTTGAGGGCGTTGCCCTCAAACTCCTATTTCTTTTCTTGAAAGAAAAGAAACAAAAGAACTTTAACACAAACACAAGCTATGCTTGTGTTTGTAAGCTCAGCCATTTTGCCTTACAAAAATTATGTAGCAAAAAAGCCACTTTTGTATCACAAAAGTGACTTTTTTTTAAAAGTTTTTTATCCAACTTTTTTCAAAAAAGTGGGTGAGTGTGGGCAAAGCCCACAAGAAATTTTATTGTTGTCCTGCCATTTTTCTTTCTTGTGCTTCAATCATTTTTTTAACCATATATCCGCCAACATAGCCGTTCTGTGCTGATGTCAAATCTCCGTTATATCCTTTTTTTAATGGTACGCCAATTTCGCTTGCCACCTCATATTTAAACTGTTCCAATGCTGCCATAGCTTCTGGTACTGCTTTTCTATTTCTACTTGTTGCCATAATAAACGACCTCCCTAATATTTTACTCTCTTTTTATCCTCTTTGCAATCAAAATAACACAAATCTTTTCTGCTATTTTCATTGCACTATTATTATGACTCATACAAAAAAATTCATACAAGTACATTTTTCCACTTTATTCGACAGGTTTTTCCCTTTTTGTAAAAAGATAACTTGACTTTTTACTTTACTTCTTTTACTATAATATTATACTACTAAAATTATAGTGAGGTGTTTTTTATGAATATCGTACTACTGCGCATTATCACTTTTATTTTTAATATACTAATTTATTTTTTGTTTTGTACAAAATTGCAAAATGCTTTACTCTGTGAAATAATATATATTGTAGGAATGCTTCTTTTTAGTTTGCTTTTTTACCTAAAACAACAAAAAACTTATCAGCAAATTGCTATGATATGTCATTTATTTGCGATTTATGGGCTAAAATATATTGAAAACAATTTGCTCAGCGGTGTTTTGCTGGTTTTATTTGTAATTTCGCTTGCCTTTTTATATCGCTATCAAAATATCAAAAATTCAAAATTGAATTGATTTTAGTACAAAAAAGAGCTTATTTTTTATCAAAATGTAGTAAAAAGCCATTTTTTTATATCAAAAGTGGCTTTTTTTAGCTCTTTTTCCTATTGTATTAAAAAAAGATAGCGATAGCAAAAGAACCAAAAAATAAAGATGTATCGTTTTTTTGAAAATCTGTTCATTCAAATGTCGTTTTCTTTTTATTCCATGAAACATTATGACAAAAACAACATTTTTGATTGATTTTTATAAGGAAATACTACAATAAAACAATTTAAAATACATTTTTATGATAAAATAGGTAAAAAAGACAAATGTTTTTATACAAAAAACACAACGACTATTTTATGACTGTATTCGTCGAAAAATACAGTCACTAAACTATTTTTTAGCCAAATTAGCACTTTTTTTACGAATCATGCATGAAACACTATAAAATGTGCATAAAAAATAACTTGATTTTTTGTTTAAACTGTTTTAGTATTTGTTCAGGTTAGATAAACTCAAAAAGAATTTTTAAAAAAAGGAGGCTCTGATAAACACATTAACAAACAAAAACAAATTTAAGGGAGGTAAACATTATGGCATCATTCGCAGAGACATTAAATCATTATGTCAGCATCGTCAATGGCTGGGTTTGGGGTCCAGTCATGTTAGTATTATTATTTGGAACGCATTTATTTTTAACAATTAGAACAAGATTTATACAGTTACATATGTTTAAAGCAATTAAACTTTCCGTTACAAAAGATACCTCAGCAGAAGGTGACATCAGCCAGTTTGGTGCATTAACAACAGCACTTGCTGCTACAATTGGTACTGGTAACATTGTTGGTGTTGCAACGGCAATTGCTTCTGGCGGCCCTGGTGCAGTATTGTGGTGCTGGTTAACTGGTGTCGTTGGTATTGCTACAAAATATGGCGAGGCTCTCCTTGCTGTAAAATACAGAGTAAAAACAGCCGATGGCTCTATGCTTGGTGGTCCTATGTACGCTTTGGAATTAGGCGTCGGTGAAAAGTATGGCAAATGCTTAGGTAAAGCACTTGGTGTTTTATTTGCACTTTTAGCATGACTTGCTGCTTTTGGTATTGGTAACATGACACAAGGTAACTCTATTTCTGGTATGGTAAAAGATACTTTCGGTGTATCTCCTATTATTACAGGACTTATTTTAATGGTATTGACAGGCGTTGTTGTTATTGGTGGTGTAAAATCCATCGCAACGGTTTGTGAAAGATTAGTACCTTTAATGGCATTTTTCTATATTATTGGCTGTATCGTTATTATTTGTATCAATCATTCTTATGTAGTACCAGCGATAGGAGAAATTTTTGCCAGCGCCTTTTCACCACAGGCTGCAAGGGGCGGTTTTGTAGGTTCTACCATTATCTTAGCTTGTCGCTATGGTATTGCAAGAGGTTTATTTTCTAATGAATCTGGTTTAGGTTCAGCGCCAATTGCTGCTGCTGCCGCTCAGACAAGAAACCCTGTACGTCAGGCATTAGTTGGTATGACAGGTACTTTTTGGGATACTGTTATTGTTTGTGCTTTAACAGGCATTGTATTGGTATCTAGTATTATCAAAGACCCCACTGGTTTAGCAGGACTTTCTGGTGGTAATTTGACATCAGCCGCATTTAATGCTATCCCAGGGATTGGTCCTATTGTATTGACCATTGGTTTAATTACCTTTGCTTGGTCAACTATTCTTGGTTGGTCATACTATGGTGAAAGAGCTTGGGAATATTTAGCAGGCAAAAAAGCAGTATTACCTTTTAGAGTGCTTTGGGTATTTGTGGTATTTGTTGGCTGTGCTTCTGCACTTGACCTTGTTTGGAACATTGCCGACACACTCAATGCTTGTATGGCATTCCCTAACTTAGTATCTTTATTACTTTTAAGTGGTGTGATTGTATCTGAAACAAGAAAATATCTTTGGGAGGGCAATTTAGATGAAACATCTAACGACCCTATCCCTCAAGTAGACAAAAAATAAAAGACCCTAAGGTCTAAAACAAACAAGCCAACCCATTTCATTATTATTTTTATAAAAGCCGCTAACAGTGTTATCACTGTTGGCGGCTTTTTGCTTATTGCTCTATAATAGGTGGTATCTGTGAAAGTATATTATCTACATCTTCAAAGATAGCACTTTTTGTTGTGCCAAGTTCGCTTGCTTTTTTAATATGTTTTTGTACTTCATCATAGCGTTCATTGACATTGTCAAAAAATCCGCATACGACTCGTAATGCTGTTTGTGACTCATCAATCACTTTTGCTATTTCTGACTGCACTGTTTCTGCTCCATCTGCTGCCTCTATAATTTTGTCAAACATTTCTGATGTGCTTTCTACTTTTCCAGCACCCTCGCCTAATGTCTGCTGTGATGTCTTAATATTATTGCTCAGCTCGTTTGTACCATTTTCTATCATTTTAACACTGGCATCTACATCACTAGAAAGCACCTTAATACCATCGGCTAAAGTTCGTACTTCGGTTGCTACAACAGCAAAGCCTTTTCCCTGCTCTCCTGCTCTTGCTGCCTCAATAGAGGCATTGATAGCAAGAATATTCGTTTGGTCTGCTATCATTTCGATTTTTTCCATACACTGTTTGATTTTTTCCATATCTTCCTGCAAACGTGTAAATATAGCACCCATTTCTCCAAAGTTTTCAGCCAAACTGACAGAAATGCCTTTTAAATTTTCTACCTCATTTTTTGCCTGCACTACAGAATTTGATATATCTTCTTTGACTGACGCAAACCCGCCAGATGCTTGATTAATGCTATAAAAGCTATGCTCAAAATCCTGTAATTTTGACTGAAATTGTCCCGCCTCTTTTAATACTTCATCAAAAGAACGGTTTATCATATTTAACTCAAAAAGAGAGCTTACCTCTTTTTGTACTAAGTCTTGCTGGTATCCTTTTAAGCTTTTTACAATATGAACAATAGGATACAGTTTATCTGTTGTTTGTTGTTGCTCATGATGATGTTGCTGTTTTGTTTGTTTTTTCTTAAAAAACATGAAATTCCTCTCCTCTATTCAAATACTACGCAAGACATGGATTGATTCACAAATTGATTGTTATAATGCTCTCCATATCCTATAAAGCCTGCGTGACTGCCTAATAAAGACATTTCATTTAAATATTGTTGCATATAGTTACTTTGACTAAATAATTTATATCGGAAAAGACAGTTGACAGAAAATACCGCTGAGGGTTTTTCAAAGTCTTTTCTAATTGCTGCAACTGTATTTTTTACAATTTGTTTGTAGTCTCCTAATTCTAAAAGTACCAACACATCAGAATCATTAACCTGTCTAAAACAAGCTAGAGAATCTCCTTGCACGTCTTTTATTGAAATAATACACGTTTCATTGCCATTGATTTTACCAAATGGATTTTTAAAGGTTTGTGTCAAAATTTCTCTTTCTGAGACATGAAGAATATCTTGATATACTCTTTTTGCTGAGCGCCCATTTAAAGCGCCAATCATATATCTTGCTTTATCTGTTTTTGATGCAATAAATCGATAATTTTGCATTTTTTTATAGATATTTTCCTTATATGCTCTTACTTTTCCATTATTTTTAATCAAAGCATATGCTACACTATCTTCATAAACAATGCCATTTGCTGAAACCTTTCCTGCATCTCCTGTCCCTCCTACTAAGGAAATACCCAAAGGTCTTAATGATGTACCCATCGTAGTTAAAACACAAGCGTCATTGCCAGAACAAAAATCAATACAAATTGTATCATTTTTGTTTGCATTTATTTTTTTAATATCACTATTTAATCTCTTTATGTATTTCGCAGGCATAACAGATACTTCTTCTAAAACATTTGCTGTTGCCTGTATGCCATCATAAAAAGCAATTACTCCAACACCATTTTCTTCTATTATCTTGCTGTAACTCATACCAATACAGCCAATGCTTGGTACATTAGGAAACATTTTCTCTAGTTCTATAACGTGTGCGTCAAACTGCTGTTGATTAGACAACAACATAATAAATGCTGGATTGCTTAACCCCTTTACTGCCTCTTTTAAATTTCCTCGATGGCTATTTCCAAAAAATTGCTTCATTATTTTGGCGCTCCTCTCTTTTGTGCTATTCCTTTCTTGCATCAAGAAATTGTATCATTATTTATTATACTTCAATATTGCAATCTACTTCAACTATATTTTTTTAAAACAGTAAAAAAAATAACAGCAAACAACATAATTTACTGCTATTTCAGAACGATATGAAATTAAAAATTAGATTGGCTTTGGTCTATGATATTCAGAACTGCCAAAGCCTAATATTGCATAGAATATTCCAGGGAAAAAGGCTGTTGCTATGCCAAATAATATTCCTTTACCAAATGCGCCAGCCAATTTTATACACATGATAAAAAACAGAATAAAATTGATAATAGGTACAAAAAAAAGTAGAAAAAACAAACCATTACCTAATGATATTTTACACAATTTATACATATTCATAAACGGAATAATGGACGCCCAGCCAGGCTCTCCTGCTTTTTCAAACATTTTCCACATTCCTGCTATGATAAATATTGCACTTGCAATTACAATGCAAAAACATACTACTGTAAAAATAAAACTTAAAATACCGCCAATTGATACTTGCACATCGACCGCTTCCATATTGATAAATACCCTCCCTATTTGTTTTGTCAAATAAAGTATATCTTTGTCTACTGCATATGTCAAGTATTTCCTTTATCGCATTAGTAACAAATTTTATATCCTAATCGTCAAAAATTTTGTCACTTTTTTGAATATAATCCAGCAAGCGATTCAGTTCTTCCCACTCATATTTTGTTATCAAATTGTACATCTCTTGTATCCCTTTTTGTTTTGCAATATCATATTGCCTAAAGCAGCGGTAATATTTGCCCGCTTCATTTTGTTTTATATTGATGGGCAAATATCCACCGTTTATCAACTGCAAATTGATAATCATACGTCCTGTTCTTCCATTTCCATCTACAAAAGGGTGTATATTTTCAAATTCAATATGCGTTTTTGCAATATTTTCAAAAAAATCCCCTTGCTGATACACCACAGAAAAAAGCGTTTTCATTTTTTCGGGTATTTCCTCTGCCGCAATCATTTGTTTTTCTCCCAAATGTACCGCAATCTTTCTATAAATACCTGCGTGTTCTACATCAAAAAACAACACTCTTTTATGGATTTCATTGATGGTTTGGAAAGACAATTCTGGCTTTTTTATAATGTAGTCCCATGCCTTACTGCTGCCCAAAACTTCCATATTTTCCCTTGCGCTATATCCTTCTAAAAACATATTAGATTGTATAATATATGTTGTGTCATATTCTGTTATGCGATTTCCCTCTATGGTATTAGTATGATAAATATATCTATTTTTAAATTCACTATAATACTGGTTCAACACAGACGAATAGGGATATTTTAAAGCATAGTCTACAATACATTGCATTTTTTTATCTATCTTTTGCTGAGTGATTTCTCGATACCATGTATTTCGCATTATTCTTCCTCTAATTTTAGCACACTCATAAATGCCTGTTGAGGGACTTCCACACTACCGATTTGTCTCATTCTCTTTTTACCCTCTTTTTGTTTTTCAAGTAATTTCCGTTTTCTGGAAATATCACCGCCGTAGCATTTTGCAAGCACATCTTTTCTCATCGCGCTTACAGTTTCCCTCGCAATAATTTTACTACCAATACTTGCCTGTATTGGGATTTCAAAAAGTTGTCTCGGAATTTCCTTTTTGAGTTTTTCACATATTTTTCTACCTCTCTCAATCGAAGTAGATTTATGAACAATAAAGGACAAGGCATCTACTATTTCACGATTTACAAGAATATCCAATTTAACCAGTTCACTCTGTTTATAGCCGATTAAACTATAGTCAAATGACGCATAGCCTCTACTTCTGGATTTCAAAACATCAAAAAAGTCATATATGATTTCATTTAATGGCATTTCATAGATTAACATTGCCCTATTTTCATCTAAATACTCTGTGCTGACATATTCTCCACGTCTTTGCTGACATAATTTCATAATCGCACCAATATATTCTTTAGGCAACATAATTTCCGCTTTGACAATCGGTTCTTCCATATGCTCTATTTTTGCAGGGTCTGGCATATTACTTGGGTTTGAAATCTCTGTTTCTGTACCATCTGTCAAAAACAGTTTATAGATAACGCTTGGTGCAGTTGTTACCAAATCTAAATTGTATTCTCTTTCCAATCTCTCCTGTATGATTTCCAAATGCAATAAACCCAAAAAGCCACAACGGAAACCAAAGCCCAATGCAACAGAAGTTTCTGGTTCAAAAAACAGTGCTGCATCATTTAACTGCAATTTTTCAAGCGCCTCCCTCAAATCAGGATATTTTGCGCCGTCCGCAGGGAATACACCACAGTATACCATAGGGTTTACCTTTTTATAGCCAGGTAGTGCCTCAGCAGTAGGATTATCTGCTTCCGTTACAGTATCGCCAACACGGGTATCAGCAACATTTTTAATACTTGCTGTAAAATAGCCTACCATACCCGCCTCTAAGATATCCGTTGGTATAAATCTTCCTGGACCAAATACACCTACCTCTACAACATCAAATTCTTTTTCTGTTGCCATCATTTTGACTTTTGTACCCTTTTTGAGTGCGCCGTCAAATACCCTCATAATAACAATAACGCCCTTATACTGGTCATATACAGAGTCAAATATCAATGCCTTAAGTGGAGCATTTCTGTCCCCACTCGGTGCTGGAATATCTGTTACAATCCTTTCTAGCACTTCCTCAATATTGATGCCATTTTTTGCTGAAACCATAGGCGCATCTTCTGCTGGTATGCCAATAATATCTTCTATTTCTTGTTTTGCCATTTCTGGATTCGCACTAGGCAAATCTATTTTGTTAATGACTGGCAATATTTCTAAATCGTTGTCTAAAGCCAAATAGACATTGGCTAGTGTCTGTGCTTCTATGCCCTGCGCTGCGTCTACAATCAGAACTGCGCCCTCGCAAGCCGCAAGACTTCTTGAAACCTCATAATTAAAGTCAACGTGTCCTGGTGTATCAATTAAATTAAATACATATTCTTCGCCATCACTTGTCTTATATACCAAACGCACTGCCTGTGCCTTTATCGTAATACCTCTTTCCCTCTCTAAATCCATATTGTCAAGCACTTGCTCTTGCATTTCTCTTTCTGTTAAAAGACCTGTCTTTTGTATCAATCTATCCGCTAAGGTAGATTTGCCGTGGTCAATGTGCGCAACAATGCAAAAATTTCTAATATTTTGTTGTGACATAACTTGTCTTTCCCCTTTCTTTTGTTCCATTACAAAATATGCTTACTAAAGTTGTACTACATTATATCACAACAAAGTAAATAAAGTAAATATGTGATTAAGGTAAGCTATCATGGATAAAAAAATTTTGTTTTGTTTCGGTTACCAGGGTCGTATTTTGTGACTGTTGCTGTTCCTCCTCAGCAGAAAACATTGTGACACATTTTATCAATATTAGTACAAAAAAAAGTATGATTATAACATATTTGAATGAAATATTGCCCTTTTTTAATGTTTTTTTATGTTTTTTATATCTCTTTTTTAGTGCTGGTGCTTTTTTATATCTTTTGATATTCTTTTTTTTATTTTTTGTTCTGTTCTTTTTTTTAAAAACAGCACCCTTTACAGCAACAAGTTTTTTATTTTGAAGTAGTTTAGGTAGTTTTATTTTGATTACTTTATAAATTCCCATGCTAAAACCTCCCTTTTTTGCAGTATATGCGGTAATTACATAAAAAAAGACTGATGAGGGGTATTCATCAGTCTCAAGAGAGGGGGGTAATTATGTTGACAAAGCTCCATTGTGAGGAGGAGAGCTTGTCATATTGTCTAAACATCGAATATATAGTCATTCGGCTTTGGGGAAAGCCGATACGAAACAATTTTTAATGATGCCACAGAAAGAAGCTAATTTACTTTTTTTGCTTTTATAACTATGTACATCGTTCATATCTATTACTTCACCGTGATAGATTTCTAAAATTTCTAGTCTTTTCTTTATCATTTTATATGCCTTTCTCTATATGATTATCGTTTTATGAAACGTTTTTTTCAAATGTATCCGCCTATTTAGGTTATTTTTTTTATGCTTCGCATAAAAAACCGCTACTACATTTGACATTCCAGTTTTTTCTGCGTTACTTCGTAACGCTTGGTCAAAACTGTCATAAGCGGTCAAATGTATCCGCTAATTTCATTAAGGGGGCGTATCTCCCGGGGCGGGGAGATACGTGTTAGAAGTTAGGGGGGTGCTTCTTTTTTTATTTAACTTCTGAAATCAAGTATACTGGTAAAATATGTCCATTTTATGAATAAATACTTAATAAATTCTTAATCCTCATTAAAAAAAACAGTATTTTTTCTAATAAAAAACGAAAATGACTGATAAAAAGGGCTTTTCTGACAAGCTCAACACAGAAAGAAAAGAAAAAAAGACTTCTATTTCTTTTACAAAATAGAAGTCTCTTTTCATAAGGAAAAGTTATATATTTAAAAGAATTTGTGATAGCTTATTTATTATCGATTACTCTAATTTCATCATCAGAGAATGCGTCCATGTTATCATCCCAAAGATATTTCTTTGTTTCAGAAACGATAACACCACTCAAACCTAACAATGCAATACAGTTAGGCCATGCCATCAAACCATTTAAGATGTCGGCAATCAGCCATACCAAGTCAAGTGCTGTTACACAGCCTACAAATACTACAAGTGTCCAGCAAATTCTAAAAGGCATCAATGCTTTTTTGCCTAAAAGATATTCCCAACATTTTTCGCCATAGTATGACCAACCAAGTATTGTTGACCATGCAAATGTAATCAAACCAATTGTCAAAACAATAGGTCCTACTACTGGGATTGCATTAAATGCATGAGTTGTCAAATCGCCACCTGTAAATAAAGAACCCGTTGCAGGATTGATTGCAGCGTCTGGAGCTTTTACGATAGTAGAAACAAGTACCAAACCTGTCATCAAACAAACAACGATAGTATCCCAGAATACACCAGACATAGAAACCAATGCCTGACGAACAGGATTTCTTGTTTGAGCTGCTGCGTCTGCGATAGGAGCAGAACCCAAACCAGATTCATTTGTAAACAAACCACGAGATACACCTGCACGAAGTGCTACCATAATGCCGCCGCCCATAATACCGCCAGCAATAGCTTGTTCTGTAAATGCACTACTAATAATTAAAGAGATTGCTTTGCCCAAATATGGAGCATTGATAACACAGATGATAACACAACCTAAAATGTATAAACCAGCCATTAAAGGAACTAATTTTTCACAAACTTTTGCGATAGATTTTACACCACCAAGGATAACGCAACCTGTACCTACTGTTAAAACAATACCTGTAATAAATGGAGATACATGGAAGTTGCTTTGTACCATTGTAGAAATAGAGTTACCTTGTGTCATATTACCGATACCAAAACAAGCGATACCAGCAAAGATAGCAAATGCTACACCAAGCCATCTTTGTTTTAAACCATTTTCCAAAGCATACATAGGACCACCTAACATCATACCGTCAGATGTTTTTACTCTGTATTTTACAGCTAAAAGACCTTCGCCATATTTTGTAGCCATACCAAATAAACCAGTCAACCAGCACCAAAGCACTGCACCAGGACCACCAGCCGCAATTGCTGTTGCTACACCAACGATATTACCAGTACCGATTGTTGCTGCAAGTGCTGTTGCAAGTGCTGCAAAGGAACTAACGTCACCGCTTGCTTCCTTATCAGGTGTAACAGACAATTTAATTGCCTTAAATGTAGCTCCTTGTATAAACCTTGTACGGAATGTTAAAAATAAGTGTGTAAACAACAAAAGGATTAACATGGGAGCTCCCCAGAGTACATTATAAATACTTTGCAATATTTGCATATTATTTCCCCCTTTTTCATTATTATAAAACTAACAACCCTTATTACTTAACTTTAGAACCATTTTATACAGAAAAATGAATAATAATATAAATTCTTTTGATTAGATATGCATAATAACTTACTAAATAAAGCTACGTCTGCATTTTCAAACTGCTAATATGTATTTTTTAATAACTCCTTTCATCTGTTAGTATGTCATTCTGTATTAAATGCCCAAAATATTGTAACTAATTATTATTTTAATTGTCTTTTTTGATTTTGCAAGCATATTTTTTTAACAATTTTTTCCTTTTTTTCGCTTTGTTGGGTGG